>JBOFUS010000395.1:0-3917 GCA_051652685.1 Beijerinckiaceae bacterium | reverse complement strand
AGGTTGACGCAGCCAGGCGAGCAGGCAAACGCCGGTCCAGGAACCATCGGGCGCTATGTTGTTGCTGATGGTGTCCTGCGCTTCGTGGTTGCGGTGCGGGCTACGCCTGCGCATGAGCCAGGTGCCATGGGTCTTGTTGCCAGCCGTTCGCTCGATGCGGCGAGCCTGCGCACCATGGGCATACGGCTCTCCGTGCAGGACCTCGTTCTGGGAACCTCCGGGTTCGATCCGCTTGCGCCTGCCTTGCCCGTCAACTCTCTGGACGGCGGGCAGGAGGGTCGCCTGACATGGACGCCGGACCGTCCAGGCGATCCGATCCTCGAACGGCTCGTTCCTGTGGCTGTTTTCAGCGCGCTCGCGATCCTTATATTTGCGTGGCTCTCCTACGCCCACGTCAAGCGTGTGACCCAGAACATGCTGAGCAGCGAGGAAAAGGCGCAGCATCTCGCCGGCCACGACGCGCTATCCGGCTTGCCTAACCGGCTCCGCTTCACCGAGCATCTGACCGCGCTGGTGGGCCGTGTGGAGTCAGACGGCGTTGGCCTTGCAGTCCTTTTTGTCGATCTCGACAAGTTCAAGGAAGTCAACGACACCCATGGTCACGCCGCTGGCGATCAGGTGATCATCGGCTGTGCCGAACGCATGGCGCGGCAACTTCGCGCCAATGATGTGCTCGCCCGCTTCGGCGGCGATGAGTTCGCGATCATCCAGACCGGTGTCCGCACGCCTCTCGACGCCGAGATGCTGGCGCGTCGTCTGATCGACAGCATCCGCCCCGCCTTCCAGATCGGTGATGCCGAGGCCTATGTCGGTGCGTCCATCGGGATCGCGCTCGCACCACAGAACGCGACCGATGCAGCCGAGCTTATGCGCCTCGCTGACATCGCGATGTACCGTGCCAAGAACAGCGGCCGCAACCGCGCCTGCTTCTTCGAGCAGCGGATGGACGACACACTCCGCATTCGCAAGGTGGTGGAGGATGATCTGCGACACGCCATCGTCCGCAACGAGCTGGAGCTGCACTATCAGCCGCAAGTCTCGGCCGACGGTTCGCGCATCATGGGCGTCGAGGCTCTTGTGCGCTGGCGTCACCCGACGCTCGGCATCATTCCGCCGATGGAATTCATCGGCATTGCGGAAGAGCGTGGTCTGATCGTTCAGCTCGGCGAATGGGTTATCCGCCGAGCCTGCCTTGATGCTGCGGGTTGGGAAGGTGTGACCGTCGCCTGCAATGTCTCGGCGATCCAGTTCCGCCAGACGGATTTCGTGCAGTCGGTTGCCCATGCGCTGCGCGAAACGGGTTTTGACGCCACACGGCTTGAGCTTGAACTCACGGAAAGCGTCGTCGTCGCCGATGCTGACCAGGCCGAGAGCAGCATCATGGAACTGCGCTCCATGGGCGTGAAGCTGGCGCTCGACGACTTCGGCACGGGTTACTCCAGCCTGATCTACTTGCGCCGCTTCGCTTTCGACAAGATCAAGCTCGACAAGTCCTTCCTCGATTCGCTCGAAGACACCGGCGAAAGTGCGATCCTCGTGCACTCGGTGGTCCACCTTGGCCGCGCGCTGGGCCTCACCGTGACGGCGGAAGGCGTAGAGACCCAGGAGCAGCGCCGCTTCCTCCAGGCTGTCGGCTGCCACATGCTGCAGGGCTATCTGTTTGCCAGGCCGATGCGCTTCGAGCAGATGGACGCCATGCTGAAGCAGGAAGACCCGTTCGCCTCGTTGTCAGCCTGACGGCGTTCAGGCCTTCGCGAAGGCCCGGCGCACGGCCTTCTCCTCGGCACCGCGGTTGCGGATCATCAGAAAACGCCCCCAGGCCCTAAAATCGATCCGCCATTCGCCCTCGATCTCGCTGGCATCGGCATTCAGCGTTCCCGCATAGGAAACCGCGTGTTCCCAACCGCCTGAGCCGTCGTAGGTCTTGGTGAAGGTTACGGCGTTACCGGCTTTGCTGCCCTCGATCGAGGCAAAGAGCGTGAGGGGTGCACCCGTCTCGCCCACCTCCTGCTCGTGTGTGCTACCGCTGAGAAAGCTGCCACCATCAATGAGGGTGGTCACGAAATATACAGGCTCGCGGAAAGCCGCGTAGGAATAGAGCCCATGCCAGACACCCGTGAGGCTCTTCTTGTCGGCGGACATTGTGGGTAGCTCCGGCTTTCAGCAGTGTCGATGAAGGCCAAAACGCCGCTTCGTCAAGTAGGCTGGAAACACGCGCTCTTGACAGTGGCACATCCAGTCGATTTATGGCGCACGAAAGCGCGGGCCAACAGCCCGCGTTTTCCGTTGCGCAGCTGCTGGCATCAGTCTTCAGTCGCGCCACATTCCCAAGTGCTCGCGGCAACGTTTCGCAAACGTTGCCTGTCGGGAGTGTCGTTCCGGCGATGCTCCAGAGGAGAGCGCTTCAAAAATGAACCCACGGTGACGGGATGCGTCCTGCGCCGGAAAACGAACTTGTTCCAGAGGGACAGCGATGACCAAGCGCGCAGAAGCCAAGTACAAACTCGACCGCCGGATGGGCCAGAACATCTGGGGCCGCCCGAAATCTCCCGTCAATCGCCGCGAGTACGGCCCGGGCCAGCATGGACAGCGCCGCAAGGGCAAGATGTCCGACTTCGGCACGCAGCTCCGCGCCAAGCAGAAGCTCAAGGGCTATTACGGCTCGATCTCCGAGAAGCAGTTCCGCAGCTATTACCACGAAGCCTTGCGCATGCGCGGCGACGCAGGCGAGAACCTGATCGGCCTGCTCGAGGGTCGACTGGACGCGGTTGTCTATCGCGCCAAGTTCGTCGCGACCGTCTTCGCCGCCCGCCAGTTCGTCAACCACGGCCACGTTCAGGTAAACGGTCGTCGCCTCAATATTGCCTCCTACCAGGTGAAGCCCGGCGACGTGGTTTCCGTGAAGGAAGCCTCGCGCCAGCTTGAGGTTGTGCTTGTGGCCACACAGCTCGCCGAGCGCGACGTGCCGGACTACATCGAGATCGATCATGCCAAGCTCACTGCAAAGCTGACCCGCAAGCCTGGCCTCTCGGAAGTGCCTTACCCGGTGCAGATGGAACCAAACCTTGTGGTTGAGTTCTACTCGCGCTGAACGTTTCCAGTTTGCACGCCCGGACCGGGCGTGCCGCACGAACAAAACCCCGGCCATCCGCCGGGGTTTTTTGTTGGCATCAGAGATGATCCCGTGAGGGCCGAGCCCGCCGGCGGGAACTTGGTAAACCGTTGCTTTCGCGCGACGGCAAAGATTCCTGTTGAAGTTTCAGCATCTGCTTTCGCTGAACTCCGATGGTGGGTTCCACAGGCTGCCGCAGCCCCCGTTTCGCGCCTGACCGAAAGGATTACGTAACGTCAGGAGGGCTTTCTTTACCCCGGAAGCAGCGAATTTTCCGGGCAATGGGTGCCTCGCGACAGGTTCGTTACGGGTGATGTTGTGGCAACGAAATCAACCAAGCCAAGTCCGCTGGCGCTTGCCGCGACAGAAGAGGACGACCTCCTGCTGAACACGGCGACGATCGAGGTCATCGATGGCGGCGAAGGTCTCGACAAGGTGAGCTTCGAGGAAGGCAAACTTGGTATCCGCGTTGATCTTGCCAAGAGAACGCTGACGGACTCGTTCGGTAACAAAGAGACGATTTCCAGTGTCGAGATCGTTATCGGTACAGCGTTCAACGATGTCATCACCGGCTCTGGCGCGGTCGAGTATCTGGTGGGCGGCGCAGGCAACGACCGCATCAACGCTGGCGCTGGCGAAGACGAGATCTACGGTGGCGAGGGCAACGACACCATCAATGCTGGCGACGGCAGCGATTACATTGTCGGCGGCGCGGGCAACGACCGGATCAACGGTGGCAAGGGCTTCGATACGCTCGACTATTCCGACGAAGGTGGCACCAAGGCGATCGACATCAATCTCGGCA
>JBOFUS010000394.1:0-2203 GCA_051652685.1 Beijerinckiaceae bacterium | reverse complement strand
ATCACCACAGCCAAGCGCTCACCCTTCGCCGATGATCTCCAGCCTGTGGCGGAGGTGGTGCCAAGCTTCGACGTGACGTCGTGGTTCTCGTTCTTCCTGCCCAAGGGCACACCAAGGGCCATCATCGAGCGGCTGAACGCCGATACGCGCCGGGCGTTGGCCGAGGCATCTGTCAAGGAGAAGCTTGCAGCACTCGGGGCTGAGGCTGTTGGGTCAACACCGGAAGAAATGGCCGCATTTCTCAAGGCGGAGAGCGACAAATGGGGCAAGCTCATCCGCGAGGCAGGAATCAAGGCGGGATAGGAATCAAGGCAGCTTAGGAAGCAAGGCGGGCTAAGCACCTCGATCAGTTGCCGGTTCTGCCTCCCGCCTTCGGCAGTTTCTCGGCCATGCCGTAGAGTGTCTCACGCCGATCCATCTCGGCGCGAACTTCTTCCGGTGTGATTCCGCATTCGGCCCAGAGCACGCAGAGCTGGTAGATCACGTCAGCGCTTTCCTCGATCACCTCCTGGCGATTGCCCTGCAAGGCGCTGATGCTGACTTCGATCGCCTCCTCACCGAGCTTCTTGGCCATCTTGCCAATGCCGCCACGAAACAGCTTCGCCGTGCGTGACTGCTCGGAATCAGAAAGGCGCGCCGCCGTCACAGCGTCGAAGAGGCGGTCGATAGCGTCGGGCATGGGCGTTCGGTCCAGAAAAAACGATGCGATCACTGTCGTGAGTCATTGACAGTGTAGCACCACAGGAGCCGTAAATATATATTTCGTCGGCTAATGAAGAAGTTCGATACGCGAAGGATTGCAGTTCACTATCCTCGTTCAGCTCCCGAAGAAACCCTTCATGCGTTGGAAGAAGCCCGCGCTTTCCGGCTGGGTCTGGGCAGAGCTTTCCTTTTCGAACTCGGCAAGAAGCTCGCGCTGGCGACGCGTCAGGCTCTGCGGCGTCTCGACCTGCGCCTGAATGTAAAGGTCTCCCACATCGCGCGAGCGCAGCACCGGCATGCCCTTGGCTCGCAGGCGGAACTGCTTGCCGGACTGTGTCCCTTCAGGAATCTTGACCAGCGCCTCGCTGCCATCGAGCGTCGGCACCTTGAATTCCCCGCCGAGCGCTGCCTGCACCATCGAGATCGGCACCCGGCAGAAGAGATCAGCCCCGTCGCGCTGGAAGAAAGCGTGCGGCTTCAGACTGATGAAGATATAGAGATCACCCGGCGGCCCGTTGCGGGAGCCGGCCTCGCCCTCGTTGGCAAGGCGGATGCGCGTGCCATCCTCGACACCGGCCGGAATATTGACCGAAAGCTGCCGCTCCTTCGTCGTGCGCCCGGCTCCGCCACAGACCTTGCAAGGGTCCTCGATCACCTCGCCGCGACCCTGGCAGGTCGGGCAGGTGCGCTCGATGGCAAAGAAGCCCTGGCTTGCGCGCACCCGGCCCTGGCCCCGGCAGGTGGCGCAGGTCTTGGGCTTGGAGCCCGGTTTTGCGCCTGTGCCCGTGCAGGCCTCGCAGGAGATGGCGGTCGGCACCTTGATGGTCGCGGTCTTGCCGGCGAAGGCCTCGTCGAGCGTGATCTCCATGTTGTAGCGGAGATCGGCCCCACGGTTCTGCCCGCCCTGGCGGCGGCCGCCTGCGCCGAACACGTCGCCGAAGAGATCCTCGAAGATGTCCGACATGGACGAGAAACCGCCAGGACCGAAGCCGCCAGGTCCGCCGCCGCCCTGCTCGAAGGCGGCATGGCCCATGCGGTCATAAGCCGCGCGCTTCTGCTCGTCGGAGAGCACCTGATAGGCTTCGTTGAGTTCTTTGAAGCGCGCTTCCGCCTGCGCATCGCCAGGGTTGCGGTCCGGATGGTCAACCATGGCCTTCTTGCGGAAAGCGGCCTTCAGCTCCGCGTCCGACGCAGTCCGCTGGACGCCGAGAACCTCATAATAGTCGCGTTTCGCCATCGCGCGCTGTGCCTGCCCACTGAACATCGCCGCGCCGAATGGCCGCGTGCTGTTGAAAATGGTTGTTCCATCGCGACAATGCCAGATCGCGCGGCGGAATTCCTGTGAAGTCGGCTAGAGCCTCGGGCTGGTTCTGGCAAGGCCCGCGGCGTCTGTGGCAGCACGCGGCGCTATCCTTGCCGAAACCGGCAGTGGTCTCGGCGGCAGGGGAACCGGCACTATTTCCGCCGCCGGTCCATAGGCGCGTTGCTGGACGGAACCCGT
>JBOFUS010000393.1:0-1562 GCA_051652685.1 Beijerinckiaceae bacterium | reverse complement strand
AAATTCGCCGGTTCGCGTTGCGCACCGGCGACACGGTGGAAGGTCAGATTCGCAGCCCGAAGGATGGCGAGCGTTACTTCGCGTTGATGAAGGTCACCCGTATCAATTTCGAGGATCCGGAAAAAGCGCGGCACAAGGTCAACTTCGACAACCTGACACCGCTCTATCCCAACCGGCGCCTCAAGATGGAGATCGAGGACCCGACCCGGAAGGATCTCTCGTCGCGCGTCATGGACGTCGTCACGCCGATCGGCATGGGCCAGCGCGCGTTGATCGTTGCGCCGCCGCGCACCGGCAAGACAGTTCTGCTGCAGAACATCGCCAAATCGATCAGCGCCAATCACCCTGACAGTTATCTGATCGTGCTCCTGATCGACGAACGTCCCGAGGAAGTGACCGATATGCAGCGGTCGGTGAAGGGCGAGGTAATCTCCTCGACCTTTGATGAGCCGGCTACGCGCCATGTTCAGGTAGCCGAGATGGTCATCGAGAAGGCGAAGCGGCTTGTCGAGCACGGACGTGACGTGGTGATCCTGCTTGATTCCATCACGCGGCTTGGTCGTGCCTACAACACGGTCGTGCCGTCTTCCGGCAAGGTATTGACCGGCGGCGTGGACGCCAACGCCCTGCAGCGGCCGAAGCGCTTCTTCGGCGCGGCGCGCAACATTGAAGAGGGCGGTTCGCTGACGATCATTGCGACAGCGCTGATCGATACCGGAAGCCGGATGGATGAAGTGATCTTTGAGGAGTTCAAGGGTACCGGCAACTCCGAAATCATTCTTGACCGCAAGGTGGCTGACAAGCGGGTGTTTCCGGCGATCGATATCACCCGCTCTGGCACGCGCAAGGAAGAGCTGCTGGTGGCCAACGACACGCTCAAGAAGATGTACGTGCTCCGCCGCATCCTCAATCCAATGGGCACCGTCGACGCGGCCGAGTTCCTCATCGACAAGCTGAAGCAGACAAAATCGAACGGCGACTTCTTCGAGTCGATGAATACGTGACATTCTGCGGCTCCGGTGTCGGGAGCCGCGTTTTCTTTCGGTGAGATTGTTGTCGCCAAACTTGCCTTGAGCGGCATCGCGGGCTTTCATGCCAGACATGGACCAACGCCTCGCCGAGCGGCTATCTCCCTTCCTTCCCGGACTGCGTGCCGGGAGCCTTGTCGACGGCCAGATCGTGGCTGGAAATGGCGCGCCGGTCACGTTGATTGACCCTGCCAGCGGCCGCGAGATTCTCAGCTATGGAGATGCCGGTGAAGACGTCGCGAAGGCTGCGGTGTCAGCCGCAGCCCGTGCATCCGGGCATTGGCGTGCCATGACAGCCTCGGAGCGAGGCCGCATTATCTGGTCAATTGGTGCAAAGGTTCGCGCCCAGATCAACGAACTCGCCGAGATCGAAACGCTGTCGACAGGAAAGCCGATCCGCGACACGCGGGCGGAGGTGTCGAAGGTTGCAGAGATGTTTGAGTACTACGCGGGCTGGGCAGACAAGATCGAAGGCGATGTGATCCCTGTGCCTACGTCTCATCTCAACTACGTATGCCGGGAACCGTTCGGTGT
>JBOFUS010000392.1:0-4595 GCA_051652685.1 Beijerinckiaceae bacterium | reverse complement strand
TACGACGATATCCAGACGCTGCCCAAGAACTACCCGGTCGGCGAGCGTGAGAAGCTGCTCAAGATGGACTTCGCCAAGCTTGCTGCCGGCCGCGAGGCTGTGCTTGCCGAATGGCAGAAGCGCTACGGCACAAAGGTTCCGGCGCGCAACTGATGACATTGACGGAACTGCCGGTCGGCCGGGCGCATATTGTACCGGCCGCCGGCACAAAGGTTCAGGAACCAGCCTATCTTGCCGCGCGCGGCCTGACGAAAAGCTTCACCACGGCGGGCCGCAAGGCCGTCGTGGTTGATGCGTTATCCCTCGACATCAGGCGGTCGGAATTCGTTTGCGTGCTTGGCCCCTCCGGCTGCGGCAAGACGACCCTGCTGCGGCTGATCGCCGGCTTTGAGCGGGCCGATGCCGGGGCAATCCATCAGGATGGCCGGGAGATCACGGGACTTGAGCCCGAGAACCGGGACTTCGGCATCGTCTTCCAGTCCTATGCCCTGTTTCCGAACCGCACTGTCGCGCAGAACATCGCCTATGGTCTGGAATCGATCCGCACGCCGACGCCGGCCCGCGCCGCCAAGGTCGCGGAATTGCTGGCGCTTGTCGGCCTTGCGGATCATGCCGGCAAGTATCCCAGCCAGATTTCCGGTGGCCAGCAGCAGCGCGTGGCCCTCGCCAGGGCGCTTGCGCTGTCGCCGGGGCTTCTTCTCCTCGATGAACCGCTGTCGGCGCTCGACGCCAATGTCCGGATCGCCTTGCGCGATGAACTGCGCGCCCTGCAGAAGCGGGTCGGTGTCACCACGCTTATGGTGACCCATGACCAGCAAGAAGCATTGTCCGTGGCCGACCGGCTTGTTATCATGAACCATGGCCGCATTGAACAGGAAGGTGCACCCGGTGAGGTTTATGATCGGCCGGCCAATCTCTTTGTTGCGCGTTTTCTCGGCCCGATGAACGCCCTGCCTATCGAGGCGGTCGGCGCAGGCACTGCGCGCGCAGCCGGCATGACCTTCCATGTCGATGACCGATCGACCGGCGCTGGCTATCTTGCCATTCGTCCTGCCGCCGTAATGATCGGCGAAGAGGCGAAGGGTCAGGCAAACGGTTTCCGCGCCAAGGTCACGGATGTCGCATTTCTCGGCGATCTCATGCGCATCGCCGTAAGGCTGCCGCATGGCGACGGATCGCGTCTGCTGCATGCCGAGACCCATCGGGCAAGGCTTCTGGCGGAGCCCGACGTCGGCGAGATGCTGGACGTCGCCTTGCCGGCGCGGCATTGCCGGTTGCTCGACGACGGGACCGGCGCGTGACGCTGGCTATGGGTGGCGCGACGGATGCGGGCGCTGCGCGTCCCGGTTTGGCCCGCATCGCGGCGGTGGCTTTGCCCGGCGGGCTTGCGCTTTTCCTTGCGCTTGTCACGATTTTACCCATTACGGCCTTGCTTATGCGCAGTCTGTTCGACCGGACAGGCGCTTTTGTCGGCGCGGCGAACTTTATTCGCTATGCGCGCGAGCCTGGCCTATCCGTTGCCGCGTGGAACTCCGTCTCGCTATCGGCGCTGACCACGGGAATTGTCATCGGCCTCGCGTTTCCCTACGCCTATGCCCTGACGCGCAGTCGCATGCCGGGTCGCGGTTTCTTCCGCGTTGTGTCGCTGCTGCCGTTGCTTGCGCCATCGCTGCTGCCGGCTTTCGGCCTGGTCTATCTTTTCGGCAACCAGGGCGTGCTCAAGGGCTGGCTGATGGGCTCCAGCCTTTACGGCCCCATCGGGATTGTCATCGGCAGCGTGATCCACGCCTTCCCGCAGGCTGTGCTGATCATTGCCGCCGGGCTTATGGCAAGCGACGCAAGACTTTATGAGGCGGCCCGCGCGCTCCGGGCCGGCCCATGGCGCGTTTTTGCCACCGTGACGCTTTCGTCCTGCCGCTACGCCGTCGTCAGCGCGGCGCTGGTGGTTTTCGTCAATGCGTTCACGGATTTCGGCATCCCGACCGTCGTTGGCGGCTCCACCAATATGCTGGCCACGGACATCTACAAGCTCGTCATCGGCCGGTTCGACTTCGAAATGGGAGCAGTGGTCGGGCTGCTGCTGCTCGCCCCGGCGGTCGCGGCCTATCTGATCGACAGGGCTGTCCGGCAAAGTGCGCGTGCCTCGATCAGTGGCAAGTCCGTGCCGTTGGAGCCGCAAGCAAACGCTGCGCGCGACGGCGCATTGCTCCTGTTCTGCGGGCTTGTGGCACTGGCACTGATCGGTGTCATCGGGATGGCGATTTACGGCTCTCTGGTCCGCTTCTGGCCCTATAATCTGTCGTTGGGCTTCCACAACTACGAGCGGCTCCTGTCCGACGATGACGAACGACGCTCGCTCGTCAATTCGCTGATCCTCGGCGGATCGACAGCGCTTCTGGGGACGCTGCTGGTAATGCTGAGCGGCTGGACCGTCGCGCGCAAGGTCGGGCATGGAGGCGCGACCCAGGTGCTCCACGCCATCGCGATGGTTCCGGTCGCCGTTCCGGGCCTGGTCCTTGGTCTCGGTTACGTGTTCTTCTTCAACAACCCGGCCAATCCGCTGCATTTCCTGCAAGGCGGCATGCCGCTGATCGTGCTCTGCACCATCGCGCATTTCTACACGGTGCCGCATCTGATGGCGGTCAACAGTCTGATGCAGCTTGATCGCGAGATCGACATGGCCTCGCAGGCGCTGCGCGCGGGGCCGCTGCGCACCGCGCGGGTGATCCACTGGCCGGTGATGGCACCGACCTTGCTGGAGATCGCAGGCTATTTCTTCGTCAACGCCATGACGACCGTGACAGCGCTGATCTTCCTGTTCAACGCGCAGACCCGCGTCGCCTCCATCGCCGTCGTCAACATGATCGAAGGCAGCCGCATCGGGCAAGCGGCGGCGCTGGCCGTGCTCATCATGGCTGTCTCGGTGACAGCGACGCTCCTGCAGCTTGGCATTCGGTCACTGGTTCTTCAGCGTCAGAGCTGGCGAAAGCGCTCAGCATGATGGAGTACGTCCCCTTCATGCACATGCTGGCCGACGCCGCCGGGCGCGCAATCCTGCCGCTCTACCGGACACCGCTCGCCGTTTCTGACAAGGCGGAAGGCGCGGTCTTCGATCCGGTCACCGTCGCTGACCGCGCCGGCGAAGCTGCGATGCGGCGGCTGATCCGCGAGCGCTATCCGGACCATGGCGTGATTGGCGAGGAATACGGGACCGAGCAGGACGACGCAGACCATGTCTGGGTGCTCGACCCCATCGACGGCACGCGTGCCTTCATGTCCGGCATGCCCACCTGGGGTACCCTGATCGGGCTCTTGCGCAATGGCGAACCATTGGCAGGCATGATCGACCAGCCATACCTTCGCGAGCGCTTCTGGGGTGACGGCACGAGCGCCTTGGCCTCCGGGTTTCGCGCGGAGCGGACGATCAACAGCCGCAATGGTGTCGTGTTGGCCGATGCCACGGTCTGGGCGAGCTCGACCTTCACTGCCAATCCCACCGCACAGGCCACGATCGAGGCGCTTCGCCCGCATGTGCGTATGTTGCGTTATGGCAGTGATTGCCTTTCCATGGCGATGCTGGCGGAAGGTCACATCGATATCGTCGTGGAAACAGGTCTCGAGATTTTTGATATTGCCGCGACCGTACCCGTCGTCACAGGTGCCGGGGGCAAGGTGACCGGCCTCGACGGTGGACCTGCCATCCGGTCGAGCAGCATCATCGCCGCTGGCGATGCTGCACTCCACCACGCAGCGCGGTCGATCATTGAAGCGGCGGGAGGGGTGTTTTTTCCGGTTGAATGAGGGCATGCGGCCGCACGGCCGTCGGTCCGGTTCCCTGTACGTGGTGCGTGGCTTCGTCTAAGACGCGCTCGCCATCCCGTTGTGGCCCTATGCTGTCATTCGACAAGGACCTTTTGCTTGGCGTCTCCGATCGTTCGCCGCGTCTATGATTCTCTCCCTGCGCCCCTGCGTTCCGCCGTGAAGGATCTCGCCAAGCCCCACGTCGACCGCATTCGTGCGACGCGCATGATGCTGGCGATGGTGAGGAAGACGGCGCGGCTGGAGAATGTCGCTGCGTCGGTCTCCGGCGTGTCGCCGGTGCCGGACGATGTCGCCCTGGTCCGCCGTCTTCTTGCCGCTTATGTCCGCGCCGTGGAGGAAGGTCATCAGACCGGCGCGTCGATGTGGACCGAATTTTTCGAGGCAATGCACGGCGATGTCCACCGCATTTTCCTGTCGGGCGACGTTGCCGCAGCCACAAGGGTTCTGCGCGATCCGGGAACAACCAATCTCTTCTACGGTTTCGATGGTCTGGCGGCGAACCTCCTGCCACTGGCGGTGTCCGCGCGCTGGCGGAACGCGACTGCGCTCAGCGTCGCCGACAGCGTGGTGCGCCTTGCAGAGGCGACAGGTGCAAGACGCTACCCCTACCACGAGGCCTATTCTGGCGGGTATGGCCGCCCGCTGCCAGCCGACCCGGAGACATGCCTTGCGGCTGTCGAGGCCGTGCTCGGCTGCGATCTGCCAACGCCCAATCCATTTCCAGGCGAACACGGCCTTCGCCTGAGGCGCGGCGTGATGTCCTATCGGGCCGC
>JBOFUS010000391.1:0-1993 GCA_051652685.1 Beijerinckiaceae bacterium | reverse complement strand
ATGGCCATCAGCGCGCCGGTGTTGCCGGCAGAGACACAGACATCCGCCTCGCCCTTCTTCACCGCCTCGATTGACAGCCACATGGAGGACTTCCAGCGACCCTTGCGCAGCGCGACACTTGGCTTGTCGTCCATCTGCACGACCACGTCACAATGGTGGAAGGTCGAGTGCTCCTTCAGCCTGGGGTGCTTGTCGAGAATCGGCATCACCGCCTTTTCCTGACCGTAGATAACGAAATGAATGTCAGGATGGCGCTCCAGCGCCGCCGCCGCCCCTGGAATCACGACCGAAGGTCCATGATCGCCGCCCATGGCGTCTATGGAAATGCGCATTTGCTTTGACATTGCGTTGTGATCACTCCCGTGACGACGCGCGCTTGAGCGCCCGGAACTTAAGCAGCCCCGGCCGCTATACAAGCAGGCCAGCGCAACCGCAAAGGGCGTGCAGCGCCTCGGCTGTGCTTTTTAGCCACCAGTGCCTCCGCCAGTCGCCGTTTTCAGCGCGGCCAGCGCCGCGAAAGGGCTCACCTTCGCTTCGGCCTCATCTTCTGTGGCGAAGGCAACGCCAGGCTTGCGCGGGTAAGGATCAAGCGCCAGTGCGAGTGCTTCAACGGCCAGCCGTGCCAGATCGATCGCACCATTGTCGAGCGGCTCGGGCGGGTCTTCCTCGTCCAGCGTGCGGATGACCTCAGCCGCTGTTTCTTCGCCCAGCGCATCTTCCGGCACAAAGCGCGCATCGACTTTCTCGACGATGGCGACGGGGAACGGCTCAAGCGTCACACCGCAGAGCTGATGCACATCCGCCCTCACCTCCCCCTTGACCCTGAACTGGCCGCCCTTGGCCGGGATTGCCTCGAAGGTGGCAGACAGCCGCTCGACAGAGGCAAGCCCGAGTTCATCGGCAATACCCATGCGCTGCGCTGCGTCTGCTGAAAGGCTGACCTCCACGCCGGTGCGCGGAATTTTCATGGCGACAATGCGATGGGCAAACGGGGCAATGCTGCTCACGCCTGCGATCCAAGGCCAAGCGCATTGCCGTCTAACGAACCGTCGGCGAACGCCCTGCCTGCGAGAATGTCATCAATGCCCCGCTTGTCGAGCATCAGCACAGTTTGCCGCACATGCCGGGCGAGGGCTAATGCCAATGTTGGCGCATCCGGTTTGTCCAGCAGGTTGCGGGCAATGGCGTGTTCGAGTGCATCCGGAGCGGCGTCCTCGGCCAGTGCATCATCATAGGCCTTGGCGCGGCCATAGAAGGCCTCGCCCAGCTTCTTCACCTTCTTGGGCACCGAAACATCGCCGATGCCAATCTGGCGCAGTGCTGCGTCGAGCTCGGCAAAGAACGCGTCGACAAGCTCCTGGGCAAGCTGGTCTGCCGGCGGCGGCAGTGCCCTCAACCGGCGCAGGATGAGCGAGACATGGAGCGCAAGCACTTCGAAACGACCCATCACCGTGTCCGGGGCGCCAAGCTCGCGGTAGAGCGCCGGTGCACGCGCCGCTGCCACGACATCGCCGTAAAGTCGCTCCACCGAAGGCGTCTCGCGTCGGCGCTTGAACAGGCTGAGGATCATCGGTCGGCTTTGGCTCAGGATGCGTTGACGACCACCTGTTGCGAAGCGGGCGGGCGCGGGCTACGAACAGGCGATCAATGAACGTCATATAGGCGTTTCGGGGCTGGACTCATAGGATTTTTGGATGCGGCGGTTTGGTATCGGCAAGGGTGGCCTCATCGCCGCCGCGCTCGTGGCTTCGCTCGGGCTATCGGCCTGCGAGGGCGAGGTCATCAATCGCGGTTGGCAGGTCGATGACCGTGGCCTCGAACAGATCAAGCCGGGAGCATCAGCCGAGCAGGTGCTGCTGGTTCTGGGCACCCCATCCACCGTTTCCACGGTTGGCGGCAAGACCTATTACTACGTCTCGCAGCGGCTGACCCGGCAGTTCCAGTTCATGGGCGAAAGCCTGAAAGACCAGCGCGTCGTCGCCGTCTACATCGA
>JBOFUS010000390.1:0-2805 GCA_051652685.1 Beijerinckiaceae bacterium | reverse complement strand
AGGGGCAAGACCCTTTGCAAGCCTCAGGAACCTCGCTCTCGCCATCATCCAAAAGACAGGCCTCTCAACACCCGCTGCACGCGAAGCCTTCGCCGCTGACCGAAACGCCGCCATCAAGGCCGTTCTTTGAATGACCCTGGCGGAAACAGAGGACGGACTTGCCAGACTGCCCCGTGGAAGCTATGGGCATGTTGATCGCCCCAATAGCTCAGCTGGTAGAGCACCTCATTCGTAATGAGGGGGTCTTCGGTTCGAATCCGGATTGGGGCACCATTCTTTGTCTGATTATTGAGATCTGGCACTGATCGTTCGGTTGATCAAAGAGCTTCGCCGACAGACCGCGCATCGCCTCAGTCCATCTCCCCGTCATGGTCCTCCTAACCACTTCGTAGCCTGCCACGCACGGTACTGGAAAAGTCCTGATGACAGCGTCACGTAACACGGTTCCACGCCTGAGCGTGGGAATGCCCGTCTACAACGGTGCGAAGACGCTCGAGGCGGCGATCCGGTCCGTTCTGGATCAGGACATGCCGGAGCTGGAGATCATCATCTCGGACAATGTCTCGACCGATGGCACACCCGACATCTGCCGACGCCTGATGGAGAGCGACAGTCGCATCCGCTACGTCCGTCAGGAAAAGCCGCTTTCGCCGACCGACAATTTTCGCTTCGTGCTGTCACAGGCCACCGCGCCATTCTTCATGTGGGCAGCCCATGACGATACACGCGACCCTGACTTCGCGCGGCGAATGATCGAGGCGCTTGATGCCGCTCCCGGCGCGGTGCTCGCCTTCGGTGATCTCGAGGAAGTGCGAAACGGCGTGGCCACACCGCATGCGCTCGACTTTGTCACGACAGGCATGGGTGACAGCCAACGGTTGCGCGCCAACGCCTGGCGGCAGCTGCACCATCTCTACGGCGTCTGGCGGACGGATGCGCTGCGAAAGCTCGACTGGAAGCATGTCGACTGGTGGCACGACACGCCCTTGATGATGGCGGGGTCGCTGCTGGGCGATTTTATCCATGTTCCGGGGCCAAAGTTCATCTATCTCTACAATCCGCGGCCGTTTTTTGGCTGGCGCGGTCGGGGAAAAGCACCTTCGTTCTCGGGCGATCTGCGCGCGTTCGCGCGACGCTCCGGTGAGCTCTTTCGCCTCGTTTGGCTGACTTATGGCGTGGTGGCGAAGGTCGGTGGGCCGCTTCGCGGGATAGAGGCGATGTTCTATGTCCTGCTCAAGGTGGTCGGCCAGATTTTGGGCTTCCTGTGGCGGCGATCACCGCTTGTCGTGCGCAAGATCGACATCCCGCGATAGCCCACCCGGGATATCACGCAGGACCGGCATGGATTTTTGCTGGAGTTCGGATGCCGACGCGCCTTAGGATGTCGGGCAGCCTCGCATCCATGGACACTCCCGCAATCATGACCAAGTTCCCCCGCCGCCGCTGGCAAGATATGACCACGGTCGAGTTTTCCGAGGCCGACACGTCCGGCTGGATCGCCATGCTGCCGGTCTGTGCTATCGAGCAGCATGGGCCGCATCTGCCGGTCGCGACCGACACCACGATCAACGAGGGCAACGTCGCCGCGATGCTGGAAAAGCTTCCGGCCGATCTGCCCCTGACGGTGCTGCCGACGCAGGCGGTGGGCAAATCGAACGAGCATATCCACTCGCCGGGAACCCTGACTCTGTCCCACGACACGCTCGCCCGCCTGCTGCTCGACATCGGCGACAGCGTGGCACGCGCCGGGGTCCGCAAACTTGTGCTGGCCAACTCCCACGGCGGCAATATCGCGGTGCTCGATGTGGTGGCGCGCGAATTGCGGGTCCGCCACGGCATGCTGGTTGTGGTGGCGAGCTGGTCGCGGCTCGGCCAGCCGCCTGGCCTCTATGACGAATGGGAACAGGCTTACGGTATTCACGGCGGCGACATGGAGACCTCCGTGATGCTCGCGCTGACGCCTGACGTGGTCAAAATGGACAAGGCGCAGAAGTTCCACTCGCTGCAGGAACGGCTGGCGCAACGGCACAAGCACCTGCGTGCCCATGGCACGGCGGCCTTCGGCTGGATCGCGCAGGATCTCGGCCCCCACGGCGTGGTTGGTGATGCGTCGAAGGCCACGGCCGAAAAGGGCGCGGCAACCATCGCCACCGTGACGGACAGAATGATCGAGCTGTTGCAGGATATCCACGCCTTCGACATGGCTGCGCTTTACGTGCCGGCTCGCTGAAGAGGGTTTACATTGACCACCATCATCGAAAGCTTCCTCGCTGACCTTGGCGATATTCCGGTTGCCACCGATCCCGGCACGCTGAAGCTCAAGTCGCGGGATTTCTTCTGGTTCTCGCCAATCCTGAAACCACTGCTGGATGACAAGCGCGCCAAAGCCATCGTGCGACCGCGCAATCGGGAAGAGCTGATCCGCGTGGTCGCGCTCGCTGCAAAACGCCGGATCGCGCTGACCACACGCGGCGGCGGAACCGGCAACTACGGCCAATGCGTGCCGCTGGATGGCGGTGTGGTGCTGGATGTGACGGGCCTGGATCGCATTCTTGAGGCGAGGCCGGGGCTTGTGACGGTCGAGGCCGGCAAGCTGATGCTCGACATCGACCGCGAACTGAAACCCACCGGCTGGGAGCTGCGTGTCTTCCCCTCGACGCGAGCCGCGGCGACCATCGGGGGATTCATCTGCGGGGGTGCGGCGGGCGCTGGCTCGATCACCTGGGGGCAGATCGGTGACGCCGGGGCCGTCCAGGCGATGACGTTGCTTTCGATGGAGGAAACGCCACGCGTCTTCACGCTCGA
>JBOFUS010000389.1:0-13401 GCA_051652685.1 Beijerinckiaceae bacterium | reverse complement strand
ATCACCACCCAGTTCTCAGGGCTCTTCCGTGACGAGCCTTCGGAACAGGCACGGTTCTTTCAGCTGGTGCACAGCCGTGGATTGCGCGGCTAGCCCTCCTCATTGACCGGGCACGGACATGGGCCCAGATGTGGCTCATGTTCACGCCGTCTACCCCCTTCGCGCCGCCCGGTACCAAGCTGGAACTTGAGGAAGGCGGAATTCTCACGCCAAAATTTGACGTGAATGGCCTCATCACGGCGGTGGTCACCGACAGCGCGTCGGGCGACGTGGTCATGCTTGCTCACATGAACGCCGAGGCCCTCAGGCGAAGCATCACCACCGGCGACGCCTGGTACTACTCCCGCTCGCGAAGCAAGCTATGGCGCAAAGGCGAAACCAGCGGCCACACACAGAAAATTCTCGAAATGCGCATCGACTGCGATCAGGATGCTGTCTGGCTCAAGGTCGAGCAAACAGGCCCGGCGTGCCACACGGAACGAAAAGGCTGCTTTTACAGACAGGTGGCACTTGGTTCGCAATCGCCGCGCCTGTTGCCACGCGACGCCGGCTGACATCCGGCGTTCATTGACGATACGGTCATATTCCAAGCCTATCTTCTGATTCTGGCGCGCTTCTCACCGGAGATCGGCCCATGATGTTTGTTCCCAAGTTCCGCTCGGGCGGCGACGCTTCAACGTCTGAAACCACCCTCCAGCCGGAGCGGCCGAAACCGGTCATCGGTCTGGCGCTCGGTGGCGGGTCGGCGCGTGGCTGGGCGCATATCGGCATCCTGCACAAGCTGGACGCGCTTGGCATCCGGCCGCAGGTCGTTGTCGGCACCTCGATCGGCGCGGTGGTCGGCGGAGCCTGGGCGGCGGGCCGGCTTCCGGAACTTGAGGCTTTCGCGCGCGGCATCACCAAACGTTCCATGCTCGGCATGATGGATTTTCGCATTGTCGGTTCCGGGCTGTTGTCAGGCGACCGGCTGCGCAAGCAGCTGGAGGAGCGCTTCCACGGCCAGCGCATCGAGGATCTGCCCACCAGATTTGCCGCGATCGCGACGGAACTGAAGACCGGCCACGAGGTCTGGCTGACGCGTGGCCCCATCAGCGACGCGATGCGCGCCTCCTACGCACTGCCGGGCATCTTTGTGCCGGTCTATACCGGTGGCCGCTGGCTGATGGACGGCGCACTCAGCAATCCCGTGCCGGTGTCGGTGGCGCGGGCGCTGGGTGCGGACATCGTTATCGCTGTCAATCTCCACACCGATGTGCTGGGCCGCGCCGGCATCGTGCATGAGCATGGCGGGGAGGATCAGGTGCTCCCGGAGCCCACGGCCTCGGCCGGTCTTCTGGCACCTGTGCAGGGCATGGCCAATCTGATGCGTCGCCAGTTCGGCGGTGGCGTGGTCTCAGAGGACCGGATCGAGCCGCCTGGCATCCTCAGCGTCATGCTTGATGCCTTCAATGTCACACAAGACCGGATCGCGCGGTCACGTCTCGCGGGAGACCCGCCGGACGTCACTGTCGCGCCCAAGATCGGCGGTATCGGCCTGTCGGAGTTCCACCGGGCTGACGAAGCCATCCGCGCCGGCGAATCCGCCGCTCAACGCGTGGCGGATGACATCAAGGATCTGGTGGCCTCGCTTTCGCAGAGGCGCTGAGCTCAGCTCGCCATCTGGATGTATTCACGCATCAGCCGGCTCTCGGACTCGGCCTCGGCGATCCGCTGCTTGACGACATCGCCGATCGAAATCACGCCGACAACTTTCTTGCCGTTGACGACAGGCATGTGCCGGAAGCGGCCGCGCGTCATTTCGCCCATCACGGCGCTGATGAGATCGCTCTCCTCGCAGGTGATGACCTTTGCCGTCATGTGCTGTGACACAGGCTCTTCCAGTGCTGCAGCGCCCGACTTCGCGATGGCGCGCACGATGTCCCGTTCGGAGACAATTCCCTTCAGTTCGCCGTCAGAACCCATGACGAGCAATGCACCGATGCGACGGGACGCGAGCACCTCCGAGACCTCGGCGAGCGTGTGATGCGGCGCGGCGCTGGCAACGTCCCTGCCCTTGGTGGCGATAATGGTGGCGACGGTCATATGAACGATCCTCCCTGTTCCTGCCAACCGGCAGGCACGATCTGACGTCAGCCTTCCCGGTCGGATAGAGTGATCCCGACGAAAGTCGAATGCAAGCCCTCCCGTCAGGTTGCGTGCATCAGGGGGAAAGACGCCTGTCCAGCAACGGAAAGATCAGCAACCCGGCGAGAAAGCCGCCCAGATGCGCTTCCCAGGCAATCTTGCCGCCGCCAAACGGGTTGGCGAAGCCGGCAAGCAGGTTCACGGCGAGCCAGACAAGCATGAACGCCAGCACGGATCTGTCCGCCAGCGCCTCGGCCAGTGGCCGCGCCGGACGTCGCCAGACCGGCCGGCCGTCGTCAACGACGCCGATGGCGAAGCGAAGGGCAGCCGCCGTCAACCCCGAGACGCCGCCCGAGGCCCCGACCAGAATAGCGGCCTCGCGCTGGTTGAAGGCGAAGAACAGCAGCCCGCCCGCGACCACGGTGAGCAAGAAGAATGCAACAAAGCGGATGAAGCCGAACCGGCGCATGACCGGCGCGCCGAAAGCGAGCATCCAGAAGCCGTTGATCAGCAGGTGATCCCAGCCACCATGCAGGAAGCCATGTGTCACCAGCGTCCACAGACCGCTCGTGGTGGAACTGGCGAAGGAGCGAAGCAGGAAGACCAATGTTGGAATCTCTTCTGCGGGCCGGGCGCGGGCAGCTGCCAGCAAGTCACCGGGTGTCGCAAGACCTAGCCACAGCGAAAGCCGCGCTGGCGCGAAGGCGGTTTCCTTCAGGAGCGCAATGTCGCCGGCTTCATAGAGGCCAAGCCACAAGGCGCGAAAGGCGTGAATACCCGCCATCAGGCCGATCAGGAGGAGCAGACCGCTGGGCGCGAGGAGGATCGGTTCGGATCGGCCGGAATTCGTGGTCATGCGTCTTGTGCGTATCACGCAAGCGCAAGCTTCGAACAGCAGGGCGGACAAAAAAGGCAAAAAAAGGGGGAGGGTGTCGCCACCCTCCCCTCAGTGATCGGAGCCGCCGCATTAACTTTTAAGGCCTGCGGGACTCAAACCCAGTGGTTGGAGCTTTTCCACTGAAATCTCAGTGGAACCAGTGATTTAATTATGCACTTTGGCGGCGCGCAGGCAATGTTGACGCATGGTTAAGGTTAACCCAACGGCTGGCACGCCCGGCGCAAGCAACGGATCCGGGATCCTCGTGGACGGCACAGGCTGTCCCATGAGGGAACATCGCCCCCTTCAGCGTGAAGGCGGTGATACAAACGGATGTTCTTTGATGAGACATGATGGATCGCGCGCATTGCACGCGCACTGGGACAGCCTCCGACGGCCCAGTGGCCCGCCAGACCGCAACGATCTCGAGCCTGCGCTGATCGGTGCCTACCTTCAGGATGTGTTTATCCTCGGCGCAGACGCGGACGGGAGCTGGACCTACCGGGTCGCCGGCACCCGCCTCACCGCATTTGCAGGCCGGGAACTGCGTGACGAGCCTTTCACATCGTGGTGGCGCGCAGGAGACCGGGAAGACACAGCCCGCATTGTCCTTGGCGTTGCAACTGAGCCTACGGCCATCATTGGCGGTGTACGCGGCTTGACCACGAATGGTCGCGATTCTGATTTCGAGCTGTTGCTGCTTCCCCTGCGCCACGGTGGACGACCCGGGTTGAGGATGCTCGGCGGGCTTTTCCCGACAAGGGCCGTCAACGTTACAGCCGGCGCGAGGATCGAGGAGCTCCAGATGCTGAGCCTGCGGACACTTCGCGGACCGCCTATCCAGCGCGAACCGCGTTTCACGGTGACAGCCGCGCAGCCGGGCGAAGAACGACGCAATCTCTGGCGCGTCATCGAAGGCGGACGGCCATCCGAGCCGCGAACGGCAAACTTGCCGGCCTGAACAGCAAACCTTTCCGACCTAAAGGCGATCTTAACGTGTTCAGGTCAATTCTCTGACAATCAACCAGAGAATCTGTCCGATCATGTTTGGAACCGCAGCCCGACAGCAGACCCGGCCCGTTGAGCGCCGCCGCCACCAGCGGATGGTGCTTGAGCTGATGGGCCGCTACATGCTTGAGAGCCGGCGCGAGTTCCCGTGTCAGACTGTCAATATTTCTCCCGGCGGCGTGGCTGTCGTTGCGCCGGTTTCGGGAAACATTGGCGAACGGGTCGTGATCTATCTCGATCAGATCGGTCGCATTGAGGGCGTGGTCGTCCGCCACTTTCCCAACGGCTTTGCGCTCAGCCTCTCCGCCACCGTGCGCAAACGCGATAAACTCGCTTCGCAGCTGACCTGGCTCGCCAACCGCCAGATGCTCGGCCTGCCGGAAGATCGCCGTCATGACCGAATCCAGCCACGCAACCCCCGCACGGTTGTCACGCTCGACAACGGTCAGCAGATTGTTGCCCGCCTGATTGACGTGTCGACGTCGGGTGCCGGTATTTCAGGCGACCTTCACCTCGAGTTGGGTCAGCGGATTGTACTTGGACGTTTGTCCGCCAAGGTCGTGCGCAAGTTCGAGGGTGGTTTCGCGGTGGAGTTTGGTCGCGTCCTCACCGAGCTTGAGATCGATACGGAAGTCTCTGTCGCGATGTGAAACGCGGAAAGACGTCGTCCCCGGAAAGGCCGGCCTCGTGCCGGCCTTACTCGTTCAGGGGTGAGCCGAATCAACCACGGTCCTTTTTGGTGATGGACCCTCGATTAACCTTTCATTAATTTCTGTGTTGAGCGTGCGGCGGAGCTGCGATACCCATTAACGCATCGTTAAGGATGCGGTGTGGCGATGCGGCAGTCTCAGTTGATCATGGCGGTTCTCGGCGGCGCGGTTCTCGGCTTTGCGTCACTTGTCACCTTCGCTCCTGGCGCGATGGCCCAGCCGCTGCCTCCTCTTGCCAGCTCCGCGATCACCGTCGGCGATACTCTGCCCCCGATCGGTTGGGTGCAGTTTTGCGGCGAGCGTCCCGAGGAATGCCAGGCGAGCAGCCGTCCGGCGCGCGCCGTTCAGCTTGACGACAAGCGCTGGCGTCAGCTTGTCCGCATCAACCGCGATGTGAATGAGAACGTCGATCCGGTATCCGATCTCGAGCATTGGGGCACGCTGGAGCGCTGGTCCTATCCAACCGACGGACGGGGCGACTGCGAGGATTACGTGCTCGAGAAGCGCCGCCGGCTCGTGGAGGCAGGCTGGCCGACCGGGGCGCTGCTGATCACTGTGGTGCGTGACAAGCGCGGCGATGGCCACGCAGTCCTGACCGTGAAAACCGACCGTGGCGACTTTGTGCTCGACAACCAGGAAGCCCGCGTCAAGAGCTGGACCGAGACCGGATACCGCTTCGTCAAGCGGCAGTCGGACGCGCATCCGAACAAGTGGGTCTCGCTCGGCGGGCCGGATTCAGCGATCTTCACCGCCAACCGCTGATGGTTGACGAAAGGCTGCTTTGGGCAGGGTGTTTCCCTGCTTAACCGGCAGCGTAAACGAAAGTTTGCCGTTAACGCCTCACTTGCGGGGGTTCATGTAGGGTAAGGCACCTTTTCGCCAGCGATATCATTGCTTTGCGCGGTTAACAGCACCCCGTTCACGATCCTTAAACTTAGCGATCCCCTTCCAAGAGATTGCCATCTGCTGAATCCGTTCCCGGCAAATTGCGGGCATTTCCGCAAAAGCTCGGGAAAGGCCGGCTGCCATCTTCCTCCCATCAAACGGGAGTGGATCCATGGCTCGGATCAAGATGAAGACAGCAAGATTGGCCCTGGTGGCGGGCTTCGCGGCGCTCATGGCGGCTGCAGGCAGTGCTTCGGCACGGGACACGAAGCTGGCCTATGCCCAGACGTTAGGCGAGGCAACAGCACCCATCGGCTGGTTGCAGTTCTGCTCGGACGCAGCCAACCGACGCGATTGCGAGGGACCGCAGCTGCGCGCCCAGGCCGCCGATCTCGACGAGCGCCGGTGGGCGCAGCTTCTCTCCGTCAATGATCGCGTCAACCGCGAGGTTGAGCCGGTGACCGACATCGACCACTGGGGCGTTCCCGAGCTCTGGTCGTATCCCACAGACGGGCGCGGCGACTGCGAGGATTATGTGCTTGAGAAGCGCCGCCGCCTGATTGCGCTTGGCTGGCCGCGCCAGGCGGTGCTCGTCACGGTCG
Organism: Beijerinckiaceae bacterium; assembly: GCA_051652685.1. GTDB lineage: Bacteria > Pseudomonadota > Alphaproteobacteria > Rhizobiales > Beijerinckiaceae > JADCCX01. Next base: position 7,195 of record JBOFUS010000389.1, on the reverse strand, counting down.
TTCGTGACCACAAGGGCGATGGCCACGCCGTGTTGACCGTGCGCACGGACCGCGGCGACTTCATTCTCGACAACCAGGAGGCCCGCGTGATGCTCTGGGCTGATACGGGCTATCGCTTCGTCAAGCGCCAGGCGGAGCACCATCCCGGCCGCTGGGTCTCGCTGGGCAATGTCGACACCGCCATCATCACCGCGCAGAACCGCCGCTGAGGCGGTTCCCTGTCAGCCAACGGGTGACATTCCGGCAGCGAAGCGCTTCCAGTTAAGGACATAGTTTTCCGCCGACAGCCTGAGCCGCGCCATTGCTGCCTCATCCAGCGTGCGGATCGCCTTGGCCGGTGCGCCCACGATGAGGGAATTGTCGGGATACTCCCTGCCCTCCGTCACCAGTGCGCCTGCGCCCACAAGGCAATTGCTTCCGATCCGCGCGCCATTGAGCACGATGGCTCCCATGCCGATCAGCGTATTGTCGCCGATGATGCAGCCATGCAGGATCGCGCGGTGTCCGATGGTGCAGCCCCGGCCAACCATGAGCGGAAACCCGATGTCCGTATGGAGCATCGCATGCTCCTGGATATTCGTGCCCGCACCGATCTCGATCCATTCATTGTCGCCGCGCAGCACCGCACCGAACCAGACGCCGACATCTGTGCCCAGCCGCACGCGGCCGATGAGCTGGGCATCCGGTGCCACCCAGAATGCACCCTGCGGCGGCAGTTCGGGTGCTTCGCCATCAAGTTGATAAATCGGCATCGGCATTCTCCCGTGGTGGACTGACGCTAGCGGCAGCGGGGTATGCTGAAAAGCGCCGGCCGCGCAACACTTGCCGCGCATCACTTGCGTCAATCTTCGGCTTGTCACCCGGCTGCCGCACCGCTATACGGCCGCTTCGATCTGATCGGAGTGTGGCTCAGCCTGGTAGAGCACTACGTTCGGGACGTAGGGGTCGTAGGTTCAAATCCTATCACTCCGACCAATCGCTGGTCCTTGCCACTGGCAGGCTTGCGAGATCGATCTGTGGCTGCCCGAAGCCGCGCTGCGACAAACTGACCATTATTGGAGAGCAGCAAGGCTGGTCGTTTGCATCTTGCGTATGCGCTTGCATGAGAAAGCGGCTTTCACGATTGGCAACGCGGGGATTGCGGGGAGCGGTCTGTGCGGCAACGGTGCTTTTCGGGGGTATTGCTCCGATGCGCGCCGACGAGGCGGCCCTGGCGACGCTTTCGGATGGCGCAGTTGTCCTCATCCGCCACGCGACAGCGCCCGGCGGCGGCGATCCGCCCGGCATGCGGCTTGGCGACTGCGCCACCCAGCGCAACCTTGACGCCGCTGGTCGCGAGCAGGCCCGCCGGATAGGCGAGGCTTTCCGAGCGAGGGGCATCACCGTCGGTCGCGTTGTCGCGTCGCAATGGTGTCGCGCGCTGGACACCGCGCGGCTGGCGTTTCCCGATGCGGCGCGCGAGGAACCGGCCTTCAACTCCTTCTTCGGTGAACGCGGCGAGGAAGCCGCACGCACTGCGGCTGGCCGCGCGATCCTCTCTGCCTGGGGCGGCCCCGGCGTGCTGGTTGTGATCACCCACCAGGTCAACATCACGGCGCTGACGGGCATCTTCCCCGCATCGGGCGAGGCCGTGGCGGCGCGCTGGGACCGGGATGCCGGCAAGCTCATGGTCATGGGCAGGATCCGTTTCGACTGATCGGGCCCCACGGCTGAACTCTGCCGGAAGACATGTTTTTTCATGGGGGATGAATCTTCGCGTGAGGATATTGACTCGTTCTGCAACGAAACACATAAAGAACATTATATGAACTAAAGGAGCTTATGTGTCTCTCTCCGTTGCCGACCTGCGCCATGTGATCGCCCGGATCGAGACCGGCAACAGCGATACCCATGGCCGCGCACCGCTGGGCGTTGCCGGCATCGACGAGGCGCTGGGTGGCGGCTTGAGGCGTGGCGCGCTGCATGAGGTGCACGGAGCGGAGGCGATGGACGCCGGTGCCGCCACCGGCTTTGCACTGGGGCTGGCATCACGGCTGGCGGCCGTGGACGGTGGGCCGCTGGTCTGGATCGCCGAGCGTATGGCGACGCGCGAATGGGGCGAGCTTTACGGACCGGGGATGGCGGAGCTCGGCTTCGGTTTCCCGCGCGTGCTCATGGTGAGCGCCCACAAGCTGGAAGCGCTGCTCGTCGCGGCCCGGCAGACGGCCGGCGCGCGGCTGGGCGGCGTCGCGGTGCTGGCACCTTATGGGGGTGCGAAGGGTTTCGACATGACGGCGAGCCGCAAACTCGCGCTCGCCGCCGAAGCAGCGGACATGGCGATCGTCTCGCTCCGCATCGGCGACGAACCTGCGCCCGGCGTCGCCATGACGCGCTGGCGGGTAGCAGGCGCGCCGGCGACGGGCGAAGGCGACCGCCACCTGATGGGGCGGCCGCGTTTCAGGATCGAGTTGATACGCAACCGGGGCGGACGCACGGGGGCGTGGAGCGTGGAGTGGAACTGTGATGCGTCGATCTTCCGATTATCCGATGAGCCTCGAACCGCAGAGAGAGACCGGGCGCTACCTGGAGACGGGACGCTACCTTGCCCTGTGGCTGCCCCGGCTTTCGACCGACCGGATCTGGCCGGGCGCTGGCGGGCAGCCGGATGAGCGCCCCCTCGCCTGCTTCATGCGCGACGGTGGCGCGCTCAGGCTTTCTGCCGTCAACCGCGCGGCAGCAAGGCTTGGCCTGTCGCCCGGCCTGCCGCTGGCAGACGCGCGGGCGCGCCATCCCGACCTCGCGCTCGCGGAAGCTGATCCTGTCGCCGATGCGCGCTTCCTCGAAAACATGGCGGACTGGTGTCAGCGCTTTACGCCGCTGGTGGCACTTGCCCCGCCCGATGCCGTGCTGCTCGACGTGACGGGGGCGACGCATCTCTTCGGTGGCGAGGCGGGGCTTGCCCGGGCCATTGAAGCTGCCTTCCGCCGGCGGGGTCTGGCGCTCCGGGCGGCAATCGCGGGGTTTGCGGCGCTGGCGCTGGCGCTCGCCCGCTTCGGCGCGCAAGCCGAGACCGTGCGTATCCTGCCGCCAGCGGAGATCGCGACAGCGGCGGGCGCGCTTCCGGCTGTGGCGCTCGGGCTCGACAGTGATGGTCTGCGGCTGCTCCGCCGCCTCGGCCTCGACACGGTGGCGGCGGTGGAGGCGCAGCCGCGCGAGGCACTGCTCGCCCGTCTCGGGCGCCCGGCGCTGGACGCGCTTGACCGGCTCCACGGTCGGAGCAAACCTCCCTTCACGTCCCGCCATATCCCGCCTTCCTGCCTGGCGGAGCGTGCCTTCGCCGAGCCCGTCGCCTCGGAACCCGTGGTCCTGGCGACGCTCGCCCGGTTGATGGAAGATGTGGCGGCCCTGCTTGAGCGGCGCGGCGAGGGCGCGCGGCGGGTGCGCGCCGTGTTCTTCAGGGCGGACGGCGCGGTGCGGCAGCTGGAGGTCGCGACAGCGGGTGCCATTCGCGATCCGGCCATGATCGAGCGGCTGTTCCGCGAGCGGCTGAAGGCGCTGGCTGACCCGCTGGACCCCGGTTTCGGCTTCGATCTGATCCGGCTGGAGGCGACAGAAACCGCGCCCTTCGATGCGGATGAGCGGGGCATCTCCGGGCTCGATGCCGGTGCGCAGCGGGAAGCAAAGGCGGAAGCGACCTTCGTTGAACTGGTCGACGCGCTGGGCGCGCGGCTGGGCGCAGAGCGCGTGCTGACGCCGCTTTCCGTGGAAAGCCACGTGCCGGAACGGGCCGAGATCAGGGTTGCGGCGCAGGATGCACTGGCAGCCGGCTGGCCGGACGCCACAGCCGTCTTCTTCCATCCACCCGCTGCCTCTCCATCCCGACCCTTGCGTCTGTTTGATCCGCCCGAGCGGATCGAGGCGCTGGCGGAGGTGCCCGATGGTCCTCCCGCCCGCTTCCGCTGGCGGCGCGCGCTGCACCAGGTGGCCCGCGCCGAGGGGCCGGAGCGGATCGCGCCCGAATGGTGGATCGGCGACGACCCGGCCGCCACACGCGACTATTTCCGCGTCGAGGATGCGGCCGGCCGTCGCTTCTGGCTCTACCGCGAGGGCCTCTACGACCATGCGGGGTTCGCCCCCCGCTGGTTCATGCACGGGCTTTTCGCATGAGCCCCGCGCCTGCCTACGCCGAGCTTGCGACCGCCACGAACTTCTCCTTCCTGCGCGGCGCCTCGCATCCGGAAGAGCTGGTGGCGCAGGCTGCCGCTCTTGGGCTCGCGGGCCTCGGCATCGCTGACCGCAACAGCCTCGCCGGCGTGGTCAGGGCCCATGTCGCGCTCCGCGAAACGGAGGCGAAGACAGGCGGGCTGATGCTCGCCATCGGCACGCGGCTCGTCTTCGCGGACGGCACGCCGGACATCCTTGCCTATCCGGAGGACCGCGCGGCCTACGGCCGACTGTCTCGGCTCCTCACGCTCGGCAAGCGGCGTGCCGCGAAAGGTGACTGCCATCTGACACTCTCCGACCTGCTCGACCATGCGGAAGGCCAGCTTTTCGCGCTTCTGCCGGCCGACAGGGCGGTGGACGCGCTTCAGCCTGTGCTGGGACGGCTGAAGCAGGCGCGGCCGGGGGCGGTCTGGCTTGCACTCCGGCGGGATCATGGCCGGCACGATCGCCGCCGGCTGGACGTGCTTGCGGCGCTGGCGATTGCGGAGGAGCTGCCGGCGCTTGCCGTCAACGATGTGCTTTACCACGCACCGGAGCGACGGCCGCTTCAGGACGCGCTCACCGCGATCCGCGAACATGTCACGGTTGCAGCCGCCGGCCGGTTGCTGGAGGCGAACGCCGAGCGTCACCTGAAATCACCGGCGGAGATGGCGCGGCTGTTCCGGCATTTTCCGCAGGCGATTGCCGAGACGACGCGCTTCCTGGCGCGTGCGCGCTTCAGCCTCGACGAGCTCCGCTACGAGTACCCCGATGAGCCCGTGCCTAGGGGCGTGTCGGCGCAGGCACATCTGGAAGCCCTGACCTTCGCCGGCGCGGCGGAGCGCTATCCGGGCGGCGTGCCGGACAAGGTGCAGCGGAGCCTCACCCATGAGCTCAGGATCATCGCGCAGCTGGGCTATGCGCCCTACTTTCTCACCGTCCACGACATTTCGCGGGAGGCGCACCGCCTGAATATCCTGGCGCAGGGGCGCGGCTCAGCCGCAAACTCCGCCGTCTGCTTCTGCCTCGGCGTGACGGCGGTCGATCCGGCGGAGGCGGATCTGCTGTTCGAGCGCTTTCTCTCCCCGGAGCGGAAGGAGCCGCCCGATATCGACATCGATTTCGAACATGAGCGGCGGGAAGAGATCATCCAGTATATCTACCGGCGCTACGGCCGCGAGCGGGCGGGGCTGTGCGCCACGGTCATTTCCTACCGGCCCCGAAGCGCCATCCGCGAGGTGGGCAAGGCGATGGGCCTCTCGGAGGACGTGACGGCTGCGCTCGCCAACACGGTCTGGGGCTCGTGGGGACGGGATATCGGCAAGGAGCAGATGCGGCAGGCCGGGTTTGACCCGGGTAACCCACACATCCGCCAGGCTATCGGGCTTGCCATGGAGCTTCAGGGCTTTCCGCGCCACCTCTCGCAGCACGTCGGCGGCTTCATCCTGACGCGCGGAAGGCTGGACGAGACGGTCCCCATCGGCAACGCCGCCATGGACGACCGCACCTTCATCGAATGGGACAAGGACGACATCGACGCACTGGGCATCCTCAAGGTTGATATCCTGGCGCTCGGCATGCTGACCTGCATCCGCAAGGCGCTTGACCTGATTGCGGAACACAAGGGCGAGCGGCTGGCGCTTGACACGATCCCCAAGGAGGATCGGGCGACCTATGCCATGATCCAGAAGGCGGATACGCTGGGCGTCTTCCAGATCGAGAGCCGCGCGCAGATGAACATGCTGCCTCGGCTGAAGCCCGCCTGCTTCTACGATCTCGTGATCGAGGTGGCGATCGTGCGCCCCGGCCCGATCCAGGGGGACATGGTGCATCCCTATCTGCGCCGCCGGCAAGGCAAGGAGAAAGTCGCCTATCCCTCGCCGTCGCCGGAGCACGGCCCGGCTGATGAACTGGAGCGTGTGCTCGGCAAGACGCTTGGCGTGCCGCTGTTCCAGGAACAGGCGATGCGCATTGCCATCGAAGCGGCGAAATTCACGCCCGATGAAGCCAATCTGCTGCGCCGCGCCATGGCGACCTTCCGCCGCGTCGGCACCATCCACACCTTCCAGCGCAAGATGGTGGAGGGCATGGTGCAGCGCGGCTACGCGGCGGATTTCGCCGATCGTTGCTTCAAGCAGATCGAGGGCTTCGGCGAATACGGCTTCCCGGAGAGCCACGCCGCTTCCTTTGCCAAGCTGGTCTATGCCTCCTGCTGGATCAAGAAGCATCATCCGGATGTCTTTGCCTGCGCATTGCTCAACAGCCAGCCAATGGGTTTTTACGCGCCTGCCCAGATCGTGCGCGATGCCAGCGAGCATGGCGTCGAGGTTCGCGCGGCTGATGTGAACGCGAGCCTTTGGGACAATCGGCTGGAGGAAGCGACGGGTCTGCAGCCAGATTGTCTGCCGTTGCGCCTCGGCTTCCGCCAGATCGACGGTTTCCGCGAAGACTGGGTGCAGGCGCTCGTGGCGGCGCGCGCCGCCGGCCCTTTCCACGACGCGGCGGAAATGGCGCGGCGCGCGTGTCTGCCAACGCGTGCGCTCAGGCTGCTGGCGGAGGCGGATGCCTTCCGCTCGCTGGATCTCGACCGGCGCGCCGCGCTCTGGCAGGTCAGCCGCCTGCCGGACGACGACGCCCTGCCCCTCTTCGCCCATCGCCAGGCTGACGGGTTGCCGGACGAGCGCACGGCCCATCTGCCGGACATGCGCCTGTCGGAGCATGTGGTGACGGACTACCAGCTGACGGGACTGTCTTTGAAGGCGCATCCCATGCGCTTTCTGAGGGCAGGCTTTGCGGCCGAGGGCGCGCTTTCCTGCAGGGAACTGGCGCAAACACGGGATGGCCGTCGCGTCACGGTCGCCGGAGTCATCCTCGTCCGCCAGAAACCGGGCAGTGCCAAGGGCGTCGTCTTCATGACCATCGAGGACGAAACCGGCATTGCCAACGTGGTTGTCTGGCCTGATCTGGTCGCCCGCTTCCGCAAGGAGGTGATGGGTGCCAGACTGATCGAGGT
>JBOFUS010000388.1:0-10617 GCA_051652685.1 Beijerinckiaceae bacterium | reverse complement strand
GTCTGCCTTGGACATCAGGCGCTGGGCCAGGTCTTTGGCGGCGAGGTGGTGCGTGCGCCCGCCCCGCGCCACGGCAAGCTCTCGCACATCCGTCACGAGGGGCGCGGCCTGTTTCGCGGACTGAACGCCGCCTTCGAGGCCACGCGCTATCACTCGCTTGTCGTGGAACGCGACAGCTGCCCGGACACGGTCGAGATCACCGCTGAAACCGATGGCGGTCTGATCATGGGCCTTGCGCACCGGACATTGCCCAGCCACGGCGTGCAGTTCCATCCGGAGAGCATCCTCTCCGAACATGGCGCAGCCATCGGCCGGAACTTCATGGACATCGCCGCCGCGTGGAACCGCGACAAGCGCGGCCGGATCTGATCCGGAAACCGGAGAAAGCAACCCGATGGAAGCCTTCAAACCGATGATCGCCAAGGTGGCGGCGGGCGGCGCGCTGACGGTGGCGGAAGCCGAATCCGCATTCGACCGCATGCTCGCCGGCGAGGCAACGCCCGCGCAGATGGCGGCATTCCTGATGGCGTTGCGCGTGCGCGGGGAGACCGTGGACGAGATCACCGGCGCGGTGAAGGCGATGCGCGCGCGCATGCTGCGCGTCGAGACGGACCCTGACGCCATCGACATTGTCGGCACCGGTGGCGACAATATCGGCACGTGGAATGTCTCGACGCTGGCCGCCATCCTCATCGCGGCTTGCGGCGTGAAGGTGGCGAAGCATGGCAACCGCGCGGCGTCGTCCAAATCCGGCGCGGCCGACGTGCTTGGCGCGCTCGACGTGAAAGTTGGCCTTGCGCCCGAGCACGTTGCCCGCTGCATCGCGGGTGCGGGCGTCGGCTTCATGATGGCACCGACACACCACGCCGCGATGCGACACGTCGGCCCGGTGCGGACGGAGCTTGGCACGCGCACGATTTTCAACCTGCTGGGACCCCTGTCCAACCCTGCCGGTGTGAAGCGTCAGGTTGTCGGCGTTTTCTCGCCAAGCTGGCTTGGCCCTATCGCCGCGACTCTGGATACGCTTGGCTCCACACACGTCTGGGTGGTGCATGGGGCGGACGGGCTTGACGAGCTGACGACCACGGGTCCGACCCATGTGATTGAAGTGAAGAATGGCAAGACAAGCACCTTCGACGTGACACCCGAGGACGCAAGCCTTCCCCACGCCGCGCTCGACGCGCTCAAGGGCGGCGATCCGGCCATGAACGCTGCGGCGCTGACTGCGGTGCTTGCCGGCGCGCGCAACGCCTATCGCGACATCGCGGTGTTGAACGCCGCAGCAGGTCTGATCGTGGCGGGCAAGACAGCAAGCCTTTCCGATGGTGCACGGATGGCTGAGCAGGCAATCGACAACGGTGCTGCGGCGAAGACACTGGCCGCGCTCGTTGCGCTCTCGAACGCCTGAGGAGCTGGAGATGGGCGATATCCTCGCGAAGATCGAGGCAACCAAGCGGCGGGAAATCGCGGAGGCAAAGCTGTTGCGCCCGCTCGCGCAGCTGGAAGCAGAAGCTGCCGCCGCCTCCCCGCCGCGTGGATTCATCAAAGCGATCGAGGCAAGGATTGCAGCGGGGAAGTTTGCGCTGATCGCAGAGATCAAGAAGGCAAGCCCTTCGAAGGGATTGATCCGCGAAGACTTTGATCCTGCTGACATCGCCCGCGCCTATGCCGGGGGTGGTGCGGCCTGCCTCTCGGTGCTGACGGATGGCCCGTGGTTTCAGGGCGCGCCCGCCTATCTCGGCGAAGCGCGCGAAGCCGTCGCTTTGCCCTGCCTGCGCAAGGACTTCCTCTACGATCCCTATCAGGTGACAGAGGCGCGGGCGTGGGGTGCGGATTGCATCCTCGTGATCATGGCGGCTGTCGATGATGCGATGGCGCGAAGCCTTGTCGAGGCCGCGCACCGGTTCGGCATGGATGTGCTGGTCGAAGTTCATGACGCCGAGGAGATGCGCCGGGCACTCGACCTGCCGGCGCAGCTGATGGGCGTCAACAACCGGAACCTCCGCACCTTCGAGACACGGCTGGAGACGACGGAGGAACTGGCCGCCATGCTGCCGGCGGACCGCATTCTCGTCGCCGAGAGTGGCATCTTCACGCATGCCGATTGCCTCAGGCTGGCAAAGGCGGGAGCGCAGACATTCCTCGTGGGCGAAAGCCTCATGCGCCAGCAGGACGTCGCCACCGCGACGCGCCTGCTGCTAACCGGAAGACAAGCCTCATGAGCGGCCTCACCCATATCGACGCAACGGGCGCGGCCGTGATGGTCGATGTCGGTGACAAGGCTGTCACGCAGCGCGAGGCGGTCGCGGAGGGTTGCGTCGTGATGCGGCCCGAGACGCTGGCGCTGATCGAGACTGGCGGCGCGAAGAAGGGCGATGTCATCGGCGTCGCCCGCATTGCCGGCATCATGGCCGCGAAGAAGACGCATGAGCTGATCCCGCTCTGCCATCCGCTGCTTCTGACCAAGGTGACGCTCGATATCACTGCCGACCCTGAGCTCCCCGGCCTGCGCCTGACCGCGACCGTGCGCGTCGGTGGCCAGACCGGCGTTGAGATGGAAGCGCTCACCGCCGTCACCATCGCCTGCCTGACGATCTACGACATGGCCAAGGCGGTTGACCGCGAGATGCGCATCGAGGGCGTGCAGCTTGTGGCCAAGAGCGGCGGCAAGAGCGGAGACTACCGCCGGGCGGACGGCACATGAAAGGCTTGCTGCCGGTCGAGGAGGCTCTGGCGCGGATCGCGGCCGGTGTTCTGCAACCGGTGGAAGCCGAAAGCGTTGCTCTGGATCAGGCCATGGGCCGCACGCTGGCGGAGCCGCTCGTCGCCATACGCACACAGCCGCCCTTTGCAGCCTCGGCCATGGACGGCTATGCCCTGCGCGCCGAGGACATATCCCCGGGTGTGCCATTGCGGATCGTCGGCGAGAGCGCCGCTGGCCGACGCTTTACGTCTCCGCTCCAGCGGGGTGAAGCCGTGCGCATATTCACCGGTGCGCCAATTCCCGATGGGGCGGACACGATCCTTATTCAGGAGAACGCGGACCGGCAGGGTGAGGTGGTAGTACCGCGCCAGACAGAGCCGAAGGGGCGTTTCGTCCGACGGGCCGGCCTTGACTTCACGGCGGGCGATTCGTTCCTGCAGGTTGGCAGAAAGCTGCGCGCCAGCGATCTGGCGTTCGTTGCCTCGCTTGGGCAAGCGGAGATCCGGGTGCGTCGCCGCCCGCGAATCGCAGTACTCGCCACGGGCGACGAGCTTGTGGTGCCCGGTGCGCGACCCGGCCCGGACCAGATCGTGGCGAGCAGCCACCTGTCCGTGATGGCCGTTGCCGCCTGTTCCGGCGCGGAAACACGATTTCTCGGCATCGCGCCCGATGATCTTGCGGCCCTCGACCGCGCCATCGATGTGGCCGCCGCCTGGCCCGCCGATGCCCTCATCACGCTTGGCGGAGCATCGGTGGGTGACCACGATCTGGTCCAGAAGGCACTGGTGCGGCGCGGCATGGCGCTTGATTTCTGGCGCATTGCCATGCGTCCCGGCAAGCCGCTGATGCACGGCGGTATTGGCGAAATGCGCGTGCTTGGGCTACCGGGAAACCCTGCATCCGCAATCGTTTGTGCCCATGTCTTCATGAGGCCAATGATCGCCGCGTTCGTTGGTCAGCTGCCGCCCGTCGCGTTTTCAGGCCGTCTTGGCGAATCCCTTGCCGCCAACGACGAGCGACAGGACTACCTGCGTGCGAAGCTGCGCCACGGCGACGACGGCGTGGCGTATCTTTCAGCCCTCACCGCTCAGGACAGCAGCCTGACACGGGTGCTGTGTGAAGCAGATGCGCTTCTCATTCGCCCACCCCATGCGACGGTCGCAGAAGCGGGTGCGCCCTGCCGGTATCTGATGCTCGACTGAAAGGATCACTTGCCGAACACAGAGAGAACAGTTATGCCTGTTCGCGTTTTGTGCAGAGCCGGCGACCGACGCCGGGGCCGGGCGGAGGAACTTCCATGCTGACACGCAAGCAAAGCGAGCTGCTGAGGCTGATCAATGATCGGCTGCAGGAGACAGGCGTGCCGCCCTCCTTCGACGAAATGAAGGACGCGCTGGAGCTGAAGTCGAAATCGGGTATTCACCGCCTGATCCTCGCGCTCGAAGAGCGCGGCTTCATCCGCCGGCTGCCAAACAGGGCGCGTGCGCTTGAGGTGCTGCGCATGCCGGAGGCGGCCTCCATCGCCGCACGTCCGGGCCGCCAGCGCTTCAACCCGAGCGTGATCGAGGGAAGCCTCGGCAAGAACGCCGCCCAGCCCCCTCAGGCCGATCCGTCCGACAACATCCGCTCCGTTGTCATTCCCGTCATGGGGCGGATCGCTGCGGGAACGCCCATTTCAGCGCTGCAGACACGCAGCCACTCCATCAACGTATCCCCCGACTTCCTGTCGAACGGCGAGCATTTCGCGTTGGAAGTCCGTGGCGATTCGATGATCGAGGCGGGTATCTTTGATGGTGATACCGTCATCGTCCGCAAGCAGGAGAGCGCCGACAACGGCGAGATCGTCGTGGCTCTCATCGACGAGGAAGAAGCAACGCTGAAGCGCCTGCGCCGCAAGGGCAGCTCCATCGCGCTCGAAGCCGCAAACCCCGCCTACGAAACCCGCGTGCTCGGGCCACATCGCGTGCGCATTCAGGGCAAGCTGATCAGTCTTCTCCGGCGCTACTGAGACCTGGTTCAGGGCAGGACCAGTGTACCGTCATCGTCGCTGTTCGTCGGCGCGGGTGGGCTGGTCTCGGGTGGCTCGTTGACGGGCGCAGTGTTTGCCTTTGGCGGAGCTCCAAACCACGGTTTCCAGCTGTCGGCTGGCCTTGCCGTGGTGACATCAAACGCCTCTCCGTTGCGTCGGATGGCGAGTGAGCCTGTCCGGGCGAGCATGTCCTGATCAAGCAGGAGGCCACCGGGTTTGCACCAGGCGGGTGCGCGCAACGGCGAAACGATGATCGCCGCGCGCCGGCAATCTTCCTCGAAGGCGTCCGGCGCGAGCACAAGAGACACCGGCTTTGCGTCAGCAAGATACGTCACGCAACCGAAACGGTCACAGCGCGAGGCCGTGCGGGGCGAGACCGCGACGCCGGTTCGCATATCGCCGTCCGCCGCCAGCCAACGATCCACGATAAAGCCGCCACGCGCGCGGCCAAGGATGGCGAGTTCCCCGGCCGCTCCGCGCACAGCAGCAAGGCGCCCTTCCCGGTCGACGAACATCTCGACCGGCCGCGTGTTGGCCGCCAGCAGCACGCCAATTGTCAGTGGAACGAACGCGAAAAACCGGATGGACTGCCGCAGAAGAAGCAGCGGCAGGAATCCCGCCGCCAGCCAGAGCAGTGCGGACGCCTCGAATGCCCGGACACCGCGCACGGATCCGTCCATGCGCGCGACCCAGGCCGCAACCTCCAGCACGCGCGCGCTGCCGGCACCCATCAATTGCCAGACGAAGCCGTCCAGACCGAACGGAAGCAACAGCGTACCAGCCACCGCGGACGGCATGACGATGAGCGAGACGAAGGGAATCGCCAGCGCATTGCCGATCAATCCATAAGGGTTGAAGCGCTGGAAGTGGAACGCGGCGAAGGGAGCCGTTGCAAAGCTCGCCACCAGCGTCATCGCAATGCTAGTAGCAGACGCGATGACGAAACGGCGGATCATGCGCGAAACGAAGGTCTCGACACGCTCCTCCGGCGGCGGTGGCCTGTGCGCTTTCCACCATTCGGCTGCCGCGATCATGCCTGCCACGGCGGCAAAAGACATCTGGAAGCTTGGCCCGAGCAGGGTTTCCGGTTCGCGCGCGAGCACGACGAGCGCCGCTATGGCGACATTGCGCATGGAGAGTGCGGGGCGATCAAAGAGGATCGCTCCCAGCATGACCAGCGTCATGATCAGCGAGCGCTCCGTTGCCACCTCGGAGCCGGAGAAGATGCAGTAGGCGGTGGCGCCCAGCATCGCCGCAACCGCCGCCCATTTCCGGATCGGCCGACGCTCCGCGAGCCCGGGCACCAGCGCAAGCATCGCTCTCGCCAGCCAGAAGAAGACGCCGGCAGCCAACACCATGTGAAGCCCGGAGATTGAGACGATGTGGTAGAGGCCGGATGCGCGCAACGCATCGTTGGTTGGCGCATCGAGCAAGCCACGCTTGCCCGTGACAAGGGCCGCCGCCAGTGCGCCTGCCTGCCCACCGATGAAGCGCTGGATCCGGTTGGTCAGGTCCACCCGCGCATTGTCGATCGCCATCGACAGTCTGAGCCGCAGCGGAGGCGTTTGGGGCGGCGTGGAGAGCTGGAACACGCCGGTCCAGCGGCCGACAGCTCCAAGCTCGAGAAAATACGCGTCGCGCGCAAAATCATAGCCGCCGGGAAATGCCGGCTGTGGCGGCGGCGTCAGCCGCGCCTGGCCGCCCACATGATCGCCGGCGCGCGGGGGAGAGCCGCGAAACGTGACGCGCACCCGCTGCGGGCCTTCGACAATCCCCGGGGCCGCGAAAGCCGTGAGCCTGAGCACGAGACGACCGCCGGCCGGTCCTGCATCCACTGCCTCGACGAAGCCGGAAAGCCGCGCCTGCGCCGGTCGTTCAAGCACGGGAGCCGCGACGGTGCGGACCCGCAAGGCGGCGGCAGCGAAGCCGGCAAAGAGCGACGCTGCCGCAACCAGCAGGACAAAGCGCCCGAGCCGCGCGCGCAGATGACAAGCGCCGAACCCGCAGAGGAAAACGAACGCCAGCGGCGGCCAAGGCGAAGGCAAACCATCTGCGGCGAAGAACAGCAGCACGCCCGCGCCCATGGCCACCGGCAGCCACAGGAACAGCCTGCGCGAATCAGCCTCGGCGAGGAAGGCCGTGCGCGGATGCAGCGCCTCTCCAAGGCGCGCCAACAGCGCCGGCCAGTCAGGCGCGGTCGTCCATGGCCGGGTAAGCCCGGCTGCGACGGCGCGGGCGCGGCGGCTTCTGTCGCGTACTTCCATATCGCGCCCTTCACGCGTGATGTGCCTTAACGCGTGATGTCGTGCATGGTATCGCATGGCGCGCTTGTGCGCCGGCCTGCGTGGCTTTCCTTACGTATTTTTGCGGATCTGATCCTGATGCCCTCCCCCGTCGTTACCCGTTTTGCGCCCTCGCCCACCGGCTTCCTGCATATCGGCGGGGCGCGCACGGCGCTGTTCAACTGGCTCTATGCCCGCCGTCACGGTGGCAAGATGCTGCTGCGGATCGAGGATACGGACCGTGAGCGCTCGACGAAGGAGGCCATCGATGCCATCATCGACGGCCTCGACTGGCTTGGCCTGAACTGGGATGGCGACACGATCATGCAGTTTGCCCGCGCCGGGCGGCATGCGGAAGTCGCACGCGATCTTGTTTCCAGAGGCGGCGCTTATTACTGCTACGCGACGCCGGCGGAGCTGGACGCCATGCGCGAGACGGCAAAGGCCGAGGGCAAGCCGATGCGCTATGACGGCCGCTGGCGGGATCGCGATCCGTCCGAAGCACCGGCCGGCGTCAAGCCTGTCATCCGGCTGCGCGCGCCGCAGGAAGGTGAAACCAGCGTCGACGACCAGGTGCAGGGCCGCGTCACCTGGGCTAACCGCGATCTCGATGATCTGGTGCTGCTGCGCTCCGATGGAACACCGACCTACATGCTCGCGGTTGTCGTTGATGACCACGACATGGGCGTTACAAATGTGATTCGCGGCGATGATCACCTGACGAACGCCGCGCGCCAGAGCCAGATTTATGCTGCCTGCGGCTGGAAGGCGCCGAATTTCGCCCATATCCCGCTCATTCACGGACCGGACGGCGCGAAGCTCTCGAAGCGCCATGGCGCGCTGGGCGTCGAGGCCTACCGCGCGATGGGCTATCTGCCGGCGGCATTGCGCAATTATCTTGTGCGCCTCAGCTGGAGCCACGGCGACCAGGAAGTTTTCTCGACCGAAGAGATGGTGACGCTGTTCGATCTGAAGAATGTCGGCCGTTCCGCCGCACGGTTTGACTTCGCCAAGCTTGCGAACCTCAACGGCATCTACATGCGCCAGACGCCGGACGAGGAGCTGCTGTTGGCCATTGAGCGCATGCTGCCCCACGTCACCGGTGGCGCGGCTTTCGCTGCGGCGCTGGAGGCGGGCGGGCGACCGACGCTGCTCGCCATGATGTCCGGTCTCAAAGAGCGCGCCAAGACGCTGGTCGAACTCGTTGAGGGTGCGAGGTTTCTGTTCGCCCAGCGGCCGTTGGCACTCGACGAGAAGGCGGCGGCTTTGCTTGCTGCCGACGGAAAGGCGCGGCTGCCGGCGCTGATCGATGCGCTTGAAGGCGTTTCCGAATGGACGGCGGAGGGAACCGAGGCAGCGGTTCGCGTGGTGGCGGAAACGCTGGACGTGAAGCTCGGCCAGCTCGCCCAGCCGTTGCGCGCCGCGCTCACGGGCCACGCCACCTCGCCTGGCATCTTCGATGTTCTGGCAGTGCTTGGCCGCGAGGAGAGCCTCGGCCGTCTGAAGGATCAACTTTGATGGCGGATATGCCAAAAGCCGCAAGCATCGCCCGCGCCCGGGCGCTGCTGGCGCAGGTTCCGCTGGTCGATTCCCATAACGACCTGCCCTATGTCATCCGCAAGGACCGCACCGCGAAGGGCGATGTTGCCGCCTACGGTCTCGACCAGCGGCTCAACCACGGCGACACGGATCTGCCGCGCCTGCGCGAAGGCCTCGTCGCTGGCCAGTTCTGGGCGGCGTTCTGCCCGACGAACCAGCCCGACCCGACGCGTTTCACGCTGGAGCTGATCCAGCTGATCAGGCAAATGAACGATGTTCATTCTACGGATTTCCTGCTGGCGACGCGTGCGTCTGACGTGGCCCGGGCGCGCAAGCAGGGCAAGATCGCCTCGTTCATTGCCGTCGAGAGCGGCATCGGTATCGGCGACCGGCTGGAGATGCTCGATGTCTTCCACGCGCTTGGCGTCCGCTACATGACGCTCTGCCACAACGAGACGCTGGACTGGGTCGACAGCGCCACGGACGCGCCGCGCCATGGCGGGCTGACGGACTTCGGCCGCGACGTGGTCCGCCGGATGAACGCGCTCGGCCTGCTTGTCGATCTGTCGCATACGACGTCTGCCGTGATGCACCAGGCGCTCGATATGTCGGTCGCCCCTGTGGCCATCACGCATTCCAACGCCGCCGCGCTCTGCGATCACCCGCGCAACACGCCGGATGATGTGCTTGTACGGCTGAAGGCCAACGGCGGTATCGTGATGGCGACCTTCGTGCCGACCTTCATCGACCAGGAGTTGCGCGACTGGATCAGGCCGCTCCAGACGCACGGCAAAGCGCCGCTCGATGCCGACTGGGGCACGCTGACGGCAGCACGTGCAAGCCGGGCGGGTCCGCCGCCGCGTGCCACGTTGTCCGGACTCTGCGACCATGTGGAGCATCTGGCAAAGGTCGCAGGCGCTGATCATGTGGGCATCGGTTCGGATTTCTACGGCGGCCCAACACCTGTTGGCCTCGAGGACGCCTCACGTTTCCCGAACCTGATCGCCGCCCTGATGGAGCGCGGCTGGGGTGATACGGCACTGGCGAAACTCGCTGGCGGCAACTTTCTGCGTGTGCTGCGCAAGGTGGAGCGCGTGGCGCGCGATCAGCGCGGACAGCGGCGCAACCGCTCGTAACGCTGGATCTCGCTGATCTCGCGGCGCTGGTTTGCCGACAGCGGTACATCCTCGATCTGGTCATGGCGGCAGCCGCCATTGCCAAAGGTGCGGATGGCGCGGGGCGTGCGGAAGCAATAGCCGGCGTCCTTGTAGATCTGGTTCCGATTCTGCCAAAGCTCGTCGCAGCTCCAGAACTCAGGCCCGTCACCGGCGGACGCTGGCGTGGCGGCGGCGAGAAGCAACGCGAAGAGCGCGGGGCGAATCATGTTCGGTTCCTTTCATGCTTGGTGTGGTGCAAGCAGCAGCTTGAGCGAGGCCTGCGATCCGCGCTAGAGATCCCCGTGTTCTTGCCTGCTTGAGGCCCGTTTTCGCTTGCGCATCGCCGTTCTTATCCCCTGTTACAACGAAGCCGTGACCATCGCCTCCGTGGTTGCCGGTTTTCGCGCATCGTTGCCGAACGCTGCGATCCACGTTTATGACAACAACTCGACGGATGGCACGGCGGAGATCGCTGCCGCCGCAGGCGCGTTGGTGAGTCGTGAGGCCCGGCAGGGCAAGGGCCATGTGGTGCGCCGCATGTTCGCCGACGTGGATGCCGATGTCTACGTGATGGTGGACGGCGACGGCACCTATGATGCAGGCGCTGCTGCAGTGCTGGTTGCGAAACTCGTCGCGGAAAACCTCGACATGATGGTGGGTGCGCGGGTCGCAGAAGCGAAAGCCGCGTACCGACCGGGTCATCGTTTCGGCAACAGCATTATCACGGGGACGATTTCATGGCTCTTCGGCCGCGCTTTCGTGGATATTCTCTCGGGTTACCGTGTCTTTTCCCGCCGTTTCGTCAAATCATTCCCCGCGCTTTCCGGGGGATTCGAAACGGAGACGGAACTGACGATTCATGCCCTCCAGCTGTCCATGCCTGTCAGCGAAATCGCCCTGCCCTAT
>JBOFUS010000387.1:0-1690 GCA_051652685.1 Beijerinckiaceae bacterium | reverse complement strand
CTGTCCGATCCCGCCCAGCACCGCACGCTGGTCGATGCCTTTGGACGCCTGCAACCCCAGGCGGAGGAAGTGGCAAGGCTTCACCGTGCGTGGCGGGAGGCAAAGCGCGCGCTTGAAGCGCAGGAAAAGCGCATCGCCAGGGCGCGTGCTGACGCCGACTACCTCCGCCATGCCCACGAGGAGCTCGATGCGCTGGCACCCGAGGAGGGCGAAGAGACGCGGCTTGCCGACCGCCGGCAGGGTATGATGCAGGCCGAGAAGGTGACAGGCGAGCTGAACGAGGCGCTGGAGATGCTCTCCGGCCATGGTTCGCCGATTCCGCTCCTGTCCTCGGCGCAACGCCGCCTTGACCGGCGTGCCGAGCAGGCACCGGAACTCGCGCTGGCGGCGGCGCGCGCGCTCGATGCAGCGCTGATCAACCTCGAAGAGGCGAGGGACGCGCTGGAGAAGGCGCTGCGCGCGGCGGACTTCGACCCGCGCGAGCAGGAGCGGATCGAGGAGCGGCTTTTCGCGCTGCGCGCCGCAGGCCGCAAGCACAATGTGCCGGTCGATGGTCTGGCGGCGCTGGCGGCGCGGTTCGAGGCTGATCTTGCAGCACTTGATGCGGGCGAAGGCGCGCTGAAAGCACTTGTGGTGGCGGAGAAGGATGCGGGCGCAGCATTCGCCACCGCGGGCAACGCCCTGTCCGGTGAGCGCAAGGCAGCTGCTTTGGGTCTCGATGCCGCCGTGAACGCGGAACTGCCACCGCTGAAGCTGGAGCGTGCGCGTTTTATCACGGAAGTACGCAGCGACCCGGCACAGGCAACAGAGGACGGTATCGACCAGATCGCGTTTCATGTGCAGACCAACCCCGGAACACGGCCGGGGCCGATGATGAAGGTGGCGTCCGGCGGCGAGCTGTCGCGCTTCATGCTCGCGCTCAAGGTGGCGCTGGCCGACAAGGGCTCCGCGCCGACGCTGGTGTTCGACGAGATCGACACGGGCGTGGGCGGCGCGGTGGCGGACGCCATCGGGCAACGGCTGGCGCGGCTCGCGTCCAGGGTGCAGGTGCTTTCAGTCACCCATGCGCCACAGGTGGCAGCGCGCGCCGCGAAGCACTACCTCATTTCCAAGCAGGATGCGGAAGGCGGTGGCCGCGTCGTCACGCGCGTCGCGCCCCTTGCGGACGAGGCACGCCGCGAGGAGATTGCGCGTATGCTGTCCGGTGCCACCGTCACCGACGAGGCCCGCGCAGCAGCAGCGCGGCTTCTCGCCGGGGGACATTGAGGGTCAGACAATGCCAGACAGTAAGTCGGCTAATGGATTGACGGCAGATCAGGCGAGGGCGGCGCATGCAGCTCTTGCTGCCGAAATCGCCGGGCATGACCAGCGCTATCACCAGGAAGATGCACCGATCGTCAGCGATGCGGCCTATGATGCGCTGCGTCGCAAGCTGATGTCTCTCGAAGCACTGCATCCGGAATTGAAGCCGGCAACAGAAATTGGCGCCGCGCCCGCTTCCCGCTTCGCCAAGGTGCGGCATGCCGTGCCCATGTTGTCACTCGACAATTGTTTCACCGACGAGGATGCGGCAGACTTCGTCGAACGCGTGCGGCGCTTTCTGAACCTCGCAGAGCCGCCCGCCTTCACGGCCGAGCCGAAGATCGACGGCCTTTCCTGCGCCATCCGCTACGAAGGCGGCAAGCTGGTG
>JBOFUS010000386.1:0-6437 GCA_051652685.1 Beijerinckiaceae bacterium | reverse complement strand
ATCGGCGCGCCGATTTCCCTCGCCATGATCGCCTCGGCCATCGTCTATCTCGCAGTGAAGGGACAGGATCTGGGGCTAGCGGCCGAGCAGATCATCCAAGGCCTCTACGACAGCTTCGTGCTGCTGGCCGTGCCGCTTTTCATCGTTGCGGCCAATTTCATGAATGCCGGCACGATCTCCGACCGGCTGACGCAATTCTGTCTGGCGCTTGTCGGCCGCCTGCGCGGCGGCCTTGGCCACGTCAACGTCGTCACCTCCGTGATCTTCGCCGGCATGTCCGGATCGGCGGTGGCGGACGTTGTGGGGCTCGGCAAGGTTTCCATCGACATGATGGTCAAGAACAACCGCTACACGCCAGGCTACGCCGCCGCGATCACGGCGGCGACGGCGGTGATCGGGCCAATCATTCCGCCGTCGATCCCGATGGTGCTCTATGCGCTCATCTCCGACACCTCCATCGGATACCTGTTCCTCGGGGGCATCGTGCCGGGCCTGTTTATGGCGGCGGCGATGATGGGGCTCAACTCCTATGTCGCGCACAAGCAGAACATTCCGCTGGAAGAGCCTGTTCCGCTGCGGGAATTTCCGGGAATCACCCTGCGTGCCTTTCCCGCGCTGATGATGCCGGTGATCCTGCTCGGCGGCATCTACAGCGGCGTCACGACACCCACGGAGGCGGCGGCCGTTGCGGCGGCCTACGCATTCATCGTCGCAGCCTTCTTCTACCGCGCGCTCAGCCTGGGCGATATCGCGCGGGTGATGCGGGAAAGCGCGCGTTCTTCCGCCTCCGTCGGCCTCGTTATCGGCTCGGCTCTGGTTTTCAACTACATCGTCGCCAGCGAGAACATTCCCGCGCAGGTGTCAGCAGGGCTGAAGGGGCTGGAGATATCGCCGCTCGTCTTCATGATCGGCATGAACCTGCTCTTCCTCGTTCTCGGCTGTCTGCTGGACGCCTCGACCATTATTCTCGTCATCATCCCGATCTTTATCCCCACCTGCAAGGCGCTGGGCATCGACCTCGTGTGGTTCGGCATCATCGCCGTCGTCAACTGCATGATCGGCCTGATCACGCCGCCCTACGGGATCCTGCTTTTCGTCATCAACGCCACAACCGGCATTCCGCTGCGGACGATCATCAACGAAATCTGGCCATGGGTTAGCGTGCTGGTGCTTTGCCTGCTGGCGATGATCCTGTTTCCGGAAATTGTACTATTCGTTCCAAAGATGTTTGGCTACATACCGGGAACACTTTGAATGAACCTGCTGGTTAGCGAAGTGTTTCTATCAACGGCGCTGACAACGTTCAAATCGAACAGTTTCTTATGGACTCCGGTGCTACGGTCGTCTCATGAAACCTGGCTGGTTCCGACACCTTGGCGATCTTTTCGGACGCGATACACGCGGCAGCGTTGCGGTGCTCATGGCGCTTGGCGTGCCGGTGCTCATTGGAGCCGCCGGAACAGCGCTTGATCTGTCACGCTGGCAGAACGAGAAAAGCCGGGCGCAGTCAGCGGCGGATTCTGCAGCTCTTGCGACGGTCCGCGAGGTCGCCGCCATCGGGAACGATCCCAAACGGATGAACGCGATCGCGGAACAGGTCGCGAAAAGCAATGTCGGATCGATGGCTGACCGCATCAGGGTGACATCGGTAGTCCCGCCGGGCGCGACGAACGCTTTGCAGGTCATTATCGAGATGACCTCCGAGCCCGGCATGTCGCGCATTCTCGGCATGGGTGCCACGACGATCCGCGTCAGTTCTACCGCGCGCATGGTGGGCTCGACACGCATCTGCATGATCGCGCTTGATCCGAACAAGGGCAAGACCATCGAGGTCTCGAAAGCCGCGAAGGTGACGGCTCCGCAGTGTTCCGTCTTTGCGAATTCGACGGACAAGCAGGCGCTTTCGGCCAAGGACAGCGCCATGCTGACGGCGCATGTCATCTGTTCATCGGGCGGCGTGGAAGGTTCGTCGCAGAATTTCAGCCCTGCGCCAAAAACGGATTGTCCGCCGATCCCGGACCCGCTTGCAGGCCGCCCTGCGCCGTCAGCCTCGCATTGCGATCACAATGATCGGGTGGTTGACAGCGGTACGGTTGTTCTGAAGCCCGGCGTCTACTGCAAGGGCCTCAAGATCACGAAGGACGCGAAGGTCACGCTCGATCCAGGCGTCTATATCATCAAAGACGGAAAATTAATTGTCGATCATTCAGCAAGTATGGTTGGTGTGAACGTTGGCTTTTTTCTGACTGGAGGAAACGCGCAATTCGAATTTAAGAAAGATACCACCATCAGTCTGACTGCACCTAAAGATGGCGCTTTGGCTGGTTTGCTCTTTTTTGAAGATAGGACGACTGCAAAAGGTAGCAAGCATGCCATTGAAAGCAATAATGCGCATACGCTGCTTGGCACGGTCTATCTGCCGCAGGGCTACCTGCATATCGATGCCAATGCGCCGATTTCCAACAAAGCGGCCTACACAATTATTGTCGCGGCACGCATCGAGATGATCTCTGGGCCTGAACTGGTTCTCAACGCCAACTATGGCGCCACCGATGTCCCGGTCCCCGCCGGCGTTGGCCCCGTGTCGGGCTACGCCGCATTGTCGAAATAGCTATGCAACCGCAAAGATCATCTTAGCGACTGCGCCGCCGCCGGCTCCATTTGACAACTCCAGCCGACCGCCGTTCAGCCTGACCAGCCCCTCGACAATGGCGAGGCCAAGCCCCAACCCTTCGGCGGTTCTCGCCAAAGTGCTTTCGCCCTGCGTGAACGCCCGCGAGGTTTCGGCGAGCACAAGCGGGGAAAAGCCGACGCCGTCATCGGCAATCTCGATGCATATCTCCTGTTCGCCGATCCGTCGCGCCGAGAAGATCACGCGGTCTGCGGCCGCGTGCCTGACGATGTTGTCCACGAGCCTGCCGGCGGCTTGCGCGACATGGGTCGGTTGCACCCTGATCGCCGCTCCATTGCTCGCGTCCTCGATGAAGGGCGCAAGCACGCCATCACCGGCAGGTCGTCTCAACAAGGGAGCGAGCGCCTCCAGCAGCCCGGAAACCGGTTCGATATCCCGCTCGACGGTCATGCGCCCCGCCTGAAGATCGAGATGCAGCATCATGTCGGAGATGATGCGGTTCAGGCGCTCGCTGCCTTCCAGCATCGCATCCGCATGGCCGGAGAGAGCCGTGTTGCCGGAGGCCCTTGCGCCTTCTGTGACAAGCTTGCCGAAACCGATGATCGATTGCAGCGGCGAGCGCAGTTCGTGGCGCACCACCGCAAGAATCTGGTCTTTCAATGCCGACAGCCTGAGTGCTTCGTCGCGGGCGGCGGCGGCGGCCTTCTCGTTCGCGGCGGCACGCAGGACAAAGCGCATCTCGTGCGTGAGCAGACCCCAGTTGACGGGTTTCACGGTGAAATCAGAGGCACCAAGCTCGAATGCGCGGTCGATGACAGGGATATCGTCGCGGCTCGTCGCCATGATCGTCGGCATGTCGGCGAGCAGGCGAAGGCTGCCGATTCGCTGCAGGAACTCCAGCCCGCCCATCACAGGCATCTCGACATCGACGAGGGCGATGTCGAAGCGGCGGGATTCCAGAACGCCCAGCGCTGCGGCACCGTTTTCGGCCGTCGCGACCTCGAAGCCGCCCATGCCCAGAAACGCGGTCGCCATCTGGCGGTGCACAGGGTCATCATCGACCACAAGCACCTTGAGTTTCACTGCCGGTTTCACAGCACCCCTATTGGTCAAGCGCGTTCTTCGCCCATCAAGGAAATCATTTACGTACTTTGGCAAACATCGGGTTAGCGCCAGTGAAGCAAAGTATCAAACAATTCGCGGTTAAATGCTTTGATGAAATATTCCGACCGGTCCAAAAGCACTCTCTCCATCCGCGCCAGGCTGCTGCTGCTCGTGGTCTTCGCAGCGTCCGCGGCTTCCGTCGTGTCAGCCGGACTGTCCGTCTATCGCGAGATCACGGGCTTTGCCGAGGCGAAACGCCGAGAGGTCGGAGGCCTCGCGTCTGTCTTCGCCTCGATGACGGCGGATGCGGCTGCGCGCGGCGACGCGGACGCGGCGCATCCCGTGCTGCGGGCGATGGGTGCGATGCCCAATGTGCGGCATGTGATGATGAGTGACGCATCAGGAAATATCGTTGCGGAATATGGCCTTGGCGTGCGTCTTGAAAGCGATGCATCGACGCTTGGCGGCGATGCCTGGGGCACAACGCTTGGCGTATTGATGAGCGGCACCATGCAGGTCGAGGCGCCGATCCGCCAGGCGGGGCAGGTTGTCGGGCGGATTGATCTGTTGATGGAAACGCCCGAGCTTGCCGGCCGCGTGATCGACCTATTGCGCAACGCGTTGCTGGCAACCGGGTTCGCGGTGCTCATCGGCTTTGTTTCTGCGCACCGGCTGAGGCGCGGGATATCGAGCCGCATTGCATCCATCGCCGGCGCGATGCGGGATGTCCGCGCGAATCACAATTACGCGCTGACGATTTCCGACGACCGGCGCGACGAGCTGGGCGAACTCGTCGGGGGCTTTAATGAAATGATGGGTGAGATTCGCGGCCGCGACAGCCGGCTTGCGAACTATCGCGGCGATCTCGAGCGCGAGGTAGGCGAACGAACCGCCGACCTTGTGGTGGCGCGCGAGCGGGCCGATGAGGCAAACGCCGCGAAATCTGACTTTCTGGCGACCATGAGCCATGAAATCCGCACGCCGATGAACGGCATGCTGGTGATGGCGGAACTGCTGGCAGCGAGCGATCTGTCAGCAAAGCAGCGCCGCTACGCCGAGGTGATTGCGGCTTCGGGCGGCAGCCTGATGTCGATCATCAATGACATTCTGGACTTCTCGAAGATCGAGGCGGGCAAGATCGATCTTGAAGCGATCCCCTTCGATCTTGCCGAGACGGTGGACAACGTCTGCCAGCTTTTCGCCAGCAAGGCCGATGGCAAAGGGCTTGATCTGGCAAGCTTCGTCGCTCCCGATCTCGGCTCCGTCATCGGCGATCCGACGCGGCTGGGGCAGGTGGTCGGCAATCTGGTCAACAACGCGATCAAGTTCACCGAAAAGGGCCATGTACTGATCTCGGCACGGATGACGGAAAATGCCGGGCAGGCCCGTCTGCTCGTCGAAATCAGCGATACCGGCATCGGCATCCCCGAGGACAAACTTGCCACAGTCTTCGAGAGCTTCTCGCAGGCCGACCAGAGCACCACGCGCAAGTTTGGCGGCACGGGGCTGGGTCTCAGCATCTGCCAGCGGCTCGCCTCGGCGATGGGCGGCGAGATCGGTGTCCGCAGCAAGCTGGGTGAGGGCTCCACCTTCTGGCTCTCCATTCCGCTGATGATCGACGCAGGCAGCCCGCCCCGCGCGGCCCGGCCGGCCAGCGTCGAGATCGGCATGGGGGCACCGGCCACGTCACGTGCGCTCGCCGAATATTTCCCGTCCAGCACGGGCGGCGAAGGGCGCAAGGTCTGGCTCGTTGACGAGCGCGGCCATGAGTATCTCTCGCGAATCGGTCTGGTGTCGGACCCAGAACGTCCCGCCATCGCCATCGTGTCGCGCATCGGGCAATCACGTGCCGAGCGTTTGCTGGCGAGCGGCGAGGCCGATGCGCTGTTGTCCTGGCCGCTCAGGCGCGCCGAGGTTTTCACCGTCATCGAGGCGCTCGCCGCCGGCCGTCGCGTGGAAATACAGGCGAAGGCTGCGGCGCTTTCGCTGCCGCAATTCGCCGGTGCGCGGGTGCTTGTTGTCGACGACAGCCCGGTGAACCGCGAGGTGGCGCTGGAGGCGCTGAAGCGATTCGGCATCGCCGCCGAGACGGCAGATGGCGGCGTCCAGGCGCTGGCGATGACCGGGGTTGCGCGTTACGATCTCGTGCTCATGGACGGCAGCATGCCCGACATCGACGGTTTCGAAACGGCGCGCCGGATCAGGGCCCGCGAAGCGGAAACAATGTCAGCGCGCACACCCATTGTCGCACTGACGGCCCATGTCGTCGGTGAAGGTGCACACGCATGGAAATCCGCTGGCATGGACGGCATTCTGCCAAAGCCCTTCCGGATGGAAGCGCTGGCGGAATGCCTTGCGGGAAGCCTGCATGGCATCACAGCGCTTGCTACCGTTGTGCCGATGTCTGCGATGCCGGAAGCCGAACCTGTCGCACCGGATGACCTGTTCAATCCCGATACTCTGGCACAGATGGCGGCCATGGCCCAGATCGCCGGGGCAGATGCCGCACGGCGCATCTATGGCCTTTTTGCGGAGCACGCACCGCCGGGGCTCGAACTGCTCCGGGCGGCGGTCGCAGGCGGCATCGCGGAGGATATTGCCAAGGCTGCACACGCGTTGAAATCGATGTCACTCTCCACAGGCGCGGCCGCACTGGCGTCGCGGCTCGGCGACATCGAAAATGACGCACGGGAAGGCGCGC
>JBOFUS010000385.1:0-3778 GCA_051652685.1 Beijerinckiaceae bacterium | reverse complement strand
GTGTTGCCGAACATGCGCTCGCGGCTGAAGGTGAAGACCACGTCTTCCGCTGTCAGTTCCTCGCCATTGTGAAACTTCACGCCCTGGCGCAGCTTCAGTTCGACAGTCTGGTCATCGACGCGTTTCCACTCGGTCGCGAGGCCCGGACGGGGCAGGAGATTGCCGAGCCAGTCCTTGCTGATCAGAGGCTCCCAGAGATGGGTGAAGAACACGCGCTCGCCGACGTTGGATTGCTCGCGCAGCACATCGAGCGTGTTGGAGTTCACCACTTTCTGGACAGCAATAGTGATCGTCGGCCTTGTGTCGGCCTGGGCAATCGCGAAACGGGGTGCGAAGGGAAGCAGGGCGGCTGCGCCACCTCCGACAATGGCATGGCGACGGGTGAGGCGTGTCATCGGTGGTCTCCGAGGGCTGGCCCGGGGAGCGTTCACGCATCGCGGCGAACGCCAAACCCCGGCATGACCTTCGGCTAGGCCCCTTCCGTTTCATTCATATGACACGGCAGCCGCCTGTGGATTGTCGAAAGTCGGCAATTTTTCTGGCTCAGGCGTTGCCCGGACCCCAGCTGCGCACGTCCCCATAGGCGTCGCTGACCTCGGCGAGATCGTGGTGCACGAGGCCGCGCACGGGCGTCAGCGCATGGTCGTGGGTACCGTCGGCATGGAAGCGGTGTGTCAGGTAGCCGACTGTCTTCGCGCCGTAGCCCGGCTGCCATGGATCGGAAATCATGAACGATGTCGCCGGTGCCCAGATGTGCCGCGCCTGCTCGATCATGGTGTCCCGGTATTGGTGAACGTGGCCGCAAAGTACCAGGGCAGGTGCTGCGCCCTTCATTGCAGACAGCAATGTCTGGCGCGGGCCCGCCGTCATGAAGCGGCTGATCGCCAGCGCCTCGTTGTACGCTACGTCTGCCAGCGGCTTGTGCATGAAGAT
Organism: Beijerinckiaceae bacterium; assembly: GCA_051652685.1. Lineage (GTDB taxonomy): Bacteria > Pseudomonadota > Alphaproteobacteria > Rhizobiales > Beijerinckiaceae > JADCCX01. The sequence continues at coordinate 2,845 of JBOFUS010000385.1, read as the reverse complement.
CGCCAGCCTGCGGCCGGCGAGCGTGGCGGCAGCCTTCTCGACCAGTGCCTGCTGCCCGGCTTCGCCAGGCAGATCAGTGCCGAGAATCAGCGCGTTGAGGCCGAGCAGCCGCCAGCCCGGTACGTCGAGGCTCCAGAAATCTGCACCGCATATCTGGCGGTAGCGCACCAGTCGCTCGGCGTTTGCCGGCTGGCGGCGGGCCACGTCCGGGTGATCGCCGACATCGTGGTTGCCCGGCAGGAGATGGGTTTCAAGGCCAAGGCCCTTGTGGGCGTCGGCAGCAAGCGCGAGATCCGCCTCGCTGTCCGCGCCGTCCAGCGCCAGATCGCCGGTGTTGATCACCATATCCGGCCGTTCCCGGCGCAACTGCTCCGCCACGAGGTCGAAATTGCTCTGGAAGAATGCCTTCGAGGGAGACAGGTGGCTGTCGGATATCTGGGCGATAGTCGTGATCACGCGGCCGGTATCCGGTTTCAAGACAAAGGAAATATGAAGGATGCAGCCAGGAGACAGTGGTCAGGCGCGCGGAACCAACCGGCTTGTGCTTGTCGCGATGTCGGGCATTTCGTCGAATATCGATGCCGGATCTTCGCTCACGGCCTCGCCTTCGACCTCGAATAGGAAGGCCGGCGAAGCAAGGCCCGCAACCTCCAGATAGGTGGAGGCAGGCGCATGCTGACCAAGCTTTCTCTGCCGGACCTTCCGCGCCAGCGCCACCGAGCCCGGAACCGTGACAAAGGTGACGACCTTCACGATATCGGCAACCGTCATCCCGCCTTCGCGCAGCACCTCGATCAGATTGTCCCAGGCAATATCCATCTGGGTCTCCAGATCGTCGGGGATCGAGCCATCAATGCGCGCCCCGACCTGACCCGAGATCACCAGCCTGCGCGCGCGCGCGCCATGCACGACGCCATGGCTGTAGCGCGACATTGGCGCAGCAACGGCACGCGGATTGAAAAAGCGCGGCATATCTTCTCCCCGGCTGGTCGATTCCCTCTGGTTCTGCGATGATGCAACAGCGAAGGAGAAAAGCGAAGTTGTTCGTGGCCTCGCTGGATCGATGAAGCGACCGAGGAGTGCGCGTGAAGTGGGATGCGCCGATCGTGGCGGCAGGTATTGGACTGGTGGTTGGAACGATTGGTGCTGGCGGGCTGATGGCGTCTGGAGCGCCCTTGGCGGGGGCAGGTGCCGGCGGTGTGCTCGCGGCCGGCACAATCAGTGCAGGCTGGCTGCTCTACCGGCATCTTAAGGGATTATCCGGCGAAGTCGCTACGCTTCGGCAAACGCTTCTGGATGAGCGCGAACGCAACGACGCCTTTTTCACCGAACTGCAACGCCGGACCGTTGAATCGCCGGCGCTTGTCTGGCGTGCGGCCACGGCGGATATCGAGGTTCTGGGCTCATTGCTGCGCGATCTGGCGCGCACTCTGGGCGATCACGAGCGTCGGCTTGACGCAATGAGCGGGCCTGCGGCTGTCGCCCCACAGATATCCAGCTTTTCAGCGCCTGCGGCGAGCGCCCCTCCAAGGGAAATGGTTGTCCCCGAAACGGATGTGGAATTGCCTCCACACGAGCACCTGAGCCTCGCGCCCGCCCCGGCCAACACGGCATTCGTGATGGGCGAGTTGCGCAGCACGCTTGCCGTGGCGCTGGCGAGCGAACGGCTTGAGCTGACCCTTCAGCCGGTTGTCCAACTGCCACAGCGGCGGATCGCCGGCTACGAGGCGGGGCTGAGACTGAAAGCTGACGAGGGCGTGGGTGAAGCGCCTGATCTTGGCCGGATCGCGACGGTCACCGGCATGCGCGCCGATCTGGATCGCGCACTCCTCGACCGTGCCATCCAGGCGCTCCGCGTGTTAAAGGCCCGCAATGGCGACATCACGATGCGCTGCGCGGTGGCGGCAGCGTCACTTGGCGATGATCTCGTCCTGTCGCTGCTTCGGGGCCAGCTGGCGACAGAGCCGGATTTCGCGCCAGCTCTCCGGCTGGAGGTCCATGTTGAAGAACTCGCTGTCCTTTCACCGGATCGGCTCGCAGATTTTCGCCGGATCGGCATGACCATCGGCGTCTTTTCACGGGACCTTTCGCTCGATCCCGCCCGCCTGGCGCAGCTTGGCGCACGTCACCTGCGCCTTTCCGTACGCGATCTTCAGGCGGCGCTTTCCCGCGTCAGTCCGTCCGCGACCATCCACCCCGCCGATCTTCCGGAACTGCTGGCGCGGCGGGGCATCGATCTCATCATCGACGGCATTGCTGGTGAAGACGAGGTGCGCGAATTGCTCGATTATCCGGTCTCTTTTGGACAGGGCCCGCTCTTTGGCGTGGCGCGTGGCGTGAAGCCGGATCGTTTGCGTGCAGCGGAGCCGGGCGGCGCGTCGTCCGCCGAAGTGAAGCCGGCCACAGCCAAAACTGCGCCCGAGCAAGCCCGTGACAACGCGCCGCCCGCCAAACCCACGCGCCCAAGCTTCCGCAGTCTGCTACGCAGGGCTTGACCCGGGCCGCCCAACATGGTGGCCACATTGTTGTGCGGCGACAATCATCGCACGCTGGTCCGGCCGGAGAATGTACACTTGACCTCGTCGCTCCTCATCCCCGGCCTTTCTTCCATCGCCGATCGTTATGAAGCGATCTTCTGTGATGTCTGGGGCGTTGTACACAACGGCATCTCGGCCCATCCGCAAGCCGGCGAGGCGCTGTCGCGTTTTCGCGCGGGCGGCGGCAAGGTCGTCATGATCTCCAACGCGCCGCGCCCTTTCTGGTCGGTCGTCACGCAGCTCGACCAGATCGGCGTTCGCCGCGACGCCTATGATGCGGTTGTCACATCTGGCGACGTGACGCTTGA
>JBOFUS010000384.1:0-5190 GCA_051652685.1 Beijerinckiaceae bacterium | reverse complement strand
CCGTTGAGTGGCGCGACGAACATGTGGACGATGAAGCCGAAGAACAGCCACAAAACCATCATGACCGTCATCAGCTTACTGGTCTTCTCCCAGTAGCCGTTGTCTCCTGATTGGGACATTGGTCGTTTCTCCCTTGGCCCCCCTATCGGCGGCCCGTTTTCTTCGGCGGTGTGACAGCTGGGCACCAACCGGCGCGCAGGCGTAAACCCCTCCATCGGGCAGGTTTAAAGCTGTTAATCTGTGGGGCAACCTCGACTTTGGGCTAAAGGCGGACAAAGGAGGTCCCCGCCATGTGGCGAGGACCGGTCTTTTCGAGCGCTGGAAGCTGCCGCTCAGGCGAGCGCGCTGAAGCGGGCGATGGTGGCCTCAGCGAGGCGATCAGCCGCGTAGCCCTTGGCACCGTTGACGATCTCGTCGTCCATCACGACCTTCGCCATGATGGCGAGATCGGCGTCCGTGTGGGGAACTGCATGCAGGATTGCCATCAGCTTGGCATAGCGCTGGCCGCCCAGTGTGTTGGCCTCGCCGGCAAGCCGCATCCAGCCCGAAATGCCGCCGTTCGCGGTTGCTTCCGCGATTTCGGCCGCGTAGCCCCCAAGCTGCGAAGACAGCGCCTCGGACTCGCTCCACAGCTTGCCGATGGTGGTCTGGCCAGCGCTGGCTGCGGCGACAACCGGAACAAGCGTCAGCGCTGCCGCGCCGGCAAAAGCCGTGCGGCGGTTGATGGTGGTGGACATGGTGGAACTCCCCGATGCGGCGCGGGAGATCGGGCGGCGCGTTGCTCGCCTGCTCCGGCGTCCGTCAAGCCTCCCCGCCGGGATGTCCGTTTCCGGACCTGTGCGGATCGTGCGGCGTGGAATTAGGGGATTCGCGCTGACATGGCCGTGAGCGGGTCTGTTATCTGCCGTTCATCTTCAGGTGAATCGCTCAGCGACACTCCGGGGCATTGCGGTGGATCGACGGAACAAGGCGCTCGACCGAGGTGAGGATCATCTGTCCCTGCAACTGGAGGTTGGCACCGTCCTCCGCAAAGATCTGGATTCGCTCGCCGGCCACCTTGGCACTGCCGCCGCGCGCGACATAAATCGTACTCGCCGTACCGCTGACTTCGACAGTCCCCCCGGAATCGACAAACACCGTTTGGCGATTGCCGCTGACTGAGAGCTTGCCACCTTTACGAACACGATAATCTCCGGGCTGGGATGCGGCATTGTCCGTCGAGCTGATCGATCTGCACCAGCCTGAGAGACGGGCTTCGTGCTCTCCCGGAACGAAGCTCATTTGTGCAAGCGCTGATGATCCGGGAAGGCAGGCACAGAACAGGCCCGCGATACTGAACAGCGCCGTATGCTTTACCGGACTACCCATGGCTGCATCCTGCCTGGGGAAGGTTGAAGATTCGTTCCCAGAACGCAACCTATGCGTGCAATAAATAAAGACTTCCTTTACGATGCCGCAGGGATGGCGGTCACTGTGGTTTGACTCCTGCCGCCTGCACCACGGTCGCCCAGTGCCGCACTTCGCGGGACAGCTTGTCTGCGGCTGCCGCCGGCGACCGCTGGTCGGCGGGAAACAGCAGCGTACCCAGATCAGCGAAGCGCTTCTGGACATCCGCATCGGCCAGCGCCTTCTGCAACGCGCCGTTCAGTTTCTCGACGACGTCCTTCGGCGTGCCCTTTGGGGCATAGACTGAATGCCAGACCGAAAGATCGAAGCCGGGGAGGGCAGAGGCGACAGTCGGCAAACCGGGAAGCTGCGTGATGGGCTGCGGCGAGGTGACACCGAAGGCCTTCACTGTTTTGCCCAGGATTTGCGGCAGCGCGTTGGTTGTCTGGTCGCACAGCACATCCACCTGGCCGGCGACCACGTCGTTCAGTGCAGGGCCGGTGCCGCGATAGGGCACATAGTTGAAGCTGGTGCCCAGCGCCTGCGCCAGCATCATGCCACACAGGTGCGAGCCTGAACCGACACCCGCGTGGGCGACCGGTGTTTGCGGGCCTTCCGCCTTGAGCTTGGCCAACATCGCTGTCAGGTCATTGGGCGGAAACGCACTCTTCGAAATCAGTACAAAGGGGCCATAGTTGACGAGACCGACAGGCTCAAACGCCGTCAGCGTATCGTAGCCCGGATTGGCATAGAGCGATGCACCGGCAGCAAGCGCGAGATGATGCACCAGCACCGTATGGCCATCCGGTGCCGCCTTGGCGACGCGGGCCGCACCCGCCGTGCCGCCGGCACCGGCCACATTCTCGACGATCACCTGCTGGCCGAGCGCATCACCCATACCTTTGCCGACCAGGCGGGCAATGGCATCCGACGGGCCGCCGGCCGCAAACGGCACGATCAGCGTGATCGGCTTCGATGGAAACGACTGGGCGGTCGCCGCAGAGGTCAGGCCGAGTGCCGCGATTGCGGCCAGAACGATGCGCATGCTGGTGTCTCCCGGTATCGCCGTTCTTGCCCGGAAAGAGCAGACAGCTTTGATTTCAGGATGCGCGAAAACGCGCAGCCGTTCAAGCGTGAGGTCGCCAACCGATCTGTGCACGCGTGATCAGATAGAGGACGATCGCATTCAGAAGATGCCAGAGAAAATGCAGCCCCAGCGGGTTCTGCCCGCAGAATGGTTGGTCCAGCGTCCGGAATGTGAGCGAGGCGGCGAAAACAGCCGTCGCCAGCATAATCAGCGCAGCGGCTGCCCGCAGCGCCGAAGCCTTGGCAGCGAAAGACGGGTCCGCAACACCGCCGGCCCAGGCAATATCCTTGCGCGAGCGGGAGCGCGCCTCCAGCCGACCGGCGCGGAAGAACATCGCCGCCGCGATGGCCGGCATAGCAAGCAGTGCTGGCAGATATCCGGCACTGCCGCGCGGCAACCACTCGGCGACAGTCCGCGAAATCTGGGGTGAAAACAGCGCGAAGGTAGCCGCCGTGGCCACGGCCAGCCACCAGGGCGCAGCGAGATAGCGACGAATGGCGAAGGCGATAGACGAGAGGATGAAGATGCCGATGGGAATCACATCCATCAGCACCGTCGTGCGTGAGGGAACAGTGTGGAAAGCGCCGCTGCCAAAACCGATCATCACGATGAGCGCGATCAGCCAGACTGACGGCCAATCTTGTGCGGTGCCCCGCGGCAGCGTGCGCCAGCACAGGAATGCCGCCACGAAGAACGCCAGATTGCTCAGCGCATTCAGCGGTTCACCCCAGAAGCCGAGCGCGGCGCGTTCACAGTAGAGGCCGAGCGGCCATGTCGGGCGGTCCATGCGCTCCCTTTCGCCGCAGCGGGTCGAAGGCTATGTAGCGCCGTTGCGCGCCGCGCGACAGCTCAAGGTGTCCGGGAAAACCATGTCTGAAGAGACGCTCACAATCGCCACATGGAACGTCAATTCGGTCCGCCAGCGCATCGAGCATCTGCTCGGCTGGCTGAAGGAAAAGTCGCCCGACGTCGTCTGCCTCCAGGAGATCAAGGTGGTGGACGAGGGCTTCCCCGCTGCCGAGATCGAGGCACTTGGATATCACGTGGCAGTGCATGGCCAGAAGACCTTCAACGGCGTGGCGCTTCTGTCGAAGCTGCCGCTGGAAGACATCAGGCGCGGCTTGCCCGGCGATGAGGGCGATGCGCAGGCCCGCTACATCGAGGCGGTGGTGAGTGCCGGGAAGGGCGCTTTCCGCGTGGCCTCCATCTATCTGCCCAACGGCAATCCCGCGCCCGGCGATAAATACGCCTACAAGCTCGCCTGGATGGCGCGGCTGGAGGCACATGCAAAGGCGCTGCTGATGCTGGAGGAGCCGCTGGTGCTGGCCGGCGACTACAACGTTATTCCCGCGAAAGCCGATGTGCATGATCCGGCTGCATGGGCGCAGGATGCGCTGTTCCTGCCCGAGACCCGCGCCGCATTCCAACGTCTGCTTGGTCTTGGATTGACGGAGGCGCTGAGGGCGACAACGGATGTACCGGGGCTTTACACGTTCTGGGACTATCAGGCCGGAGCCTGGCAGCGGAACAATGGCATCCGGATCGACCATCTGCTGCTGTCGCCGCAAGCGGCCGACCGGCTGATGGCTGTCGCGATCGACAAGGATAGGCGTGACGCCGAAAAGCCCTCTGACCACGTTCCGGTGCGGGGTATTTTCCGCGTTTGAATGTTGGGTCGACGTATTTTTGTCGAGGCCCTCACCCTGAGTCTGTCGAAGGGTCCGCCTTCAGCGCTGGCGCTGCAGAAGCAGCGACCCTTCGACAGGCTCAGGGTGAGGAATTTCTGACGTTTGGTTTTTTCCAGACCGAAGGAAAAACATCGTTCAATCCTCGCGCCGCCTCCCGGTCGAGCCATCAGGGCGGATGGCGGTGCCGCGGATCACGGCGGCGTTGCCGAACTTTGCGCGGATGGCATCCAGCGCTGTCTCCGTCGCCTTGTCGCGGGTGATCTCCGTGTCGATCAGATCACCCCGGTCCGCATCGCTGGCGGGCTGCAAGCCGACGGTACCGATGCCGATCAGCCGATAGGCAGTGCGCCGCTGTGTCTCTCCGGCCAGCAGGTCCTTCGCGGGCTGGAACAGGCGGCTGGCGAGCTGCGTCGCGGGCAAGCCCGAGCGCGCGCGGGTCAATGAGCGGAAATCGGCGGTCTTCAACTTCAGCGAGACGCCGGTGGTCGACAGATCCGCCGCCTTCAGCCGCCGGGCGACCTTTTCGCAAAGCTCCCACAGGATAGGAGAGAGTAGCTCGAAATCACTGATATCCTGATCGAATGTCGTCTCCGCCGAAACGCTCTTGGTTTCTCGGTCAGGCGAGACTGACCGGCTGTCGATGCCCAGCGCCAGCCGGTGCAGGCGCTGGCCCTCCGTGCCGAATCGACGGAACATTTCCGTCTCATCGAAGCGCCGCAGATCGCCGATCAGGCGGATGCCATTTTGCGCCAGCTTTTCCTGCATGGCCTTGCCGACGCCCCAGATCAGCCCCACCGGCCGATCCGCGAGGAAGGCCAGCGTCTCGGCGCGGCCGATGACCGAGAATCCCTGCGGCTTGTCGAGATCGGAGGCGACTTTTGCCAGGAACTTGTTGTGCGACAGCCCGACCGACACAGTGATGCCCACCTCGCGGCGCACGTCGCGGGCAAAGCGGGCAAGAACGGCGGCGGGCGGTGCGCCGTGCAACTGCTCGGTTCCCGTGAGATCGAGGAAGGCCTCGTCGATGGA
>JBOFUS010000383.1:0-2862 GCA_051652685.1 Beijerinckiaceae bacterium | reverse complement strand
ATCGCTTCGCTGAAGCGTATTACGGGCGCGATGGCACTGTTTGTGGCAGAGTGGTGCGGGGTGGAGAGTACTCCCTGACCTCAACCTGTTTTCACCTTCTCGCTGAGCCAGATCTTGATCAGCGATTGGTAAGGAACATCGCGTTTGTTCGCAGCGATCCGGATATCCCGCAGCAGACTTTCGGGCAGCCGGAGCGAAATCGCTTTCGTGCTGGGCTTCAGGTTTGGGAACTGGACTTGGGCGACCTTCGTCCAGTCCACCAGCCCGGTTGAGTCCGTCATTTCCCAGAAAGCGCGCTCTTCTTGCTCTGATGCAAAGACGGGAAATGGCTCAGGTGAATTGCTCATAGGTGGTTCTCTCCGCTCTGCTCATATTCCGCGCCGAGATCACCCTGATCAACGATCCCGCTTGCCGAAAAGTGAAGGTAACATGCAATCGCCGCCCATCAGACGTTACTCCCAACAGATGGAACCGGCGTTCCGATTGGCTATGGCGCACATCCTGTGCGGCGAACATCGGCCGATTGAAGAATATCTCCTCGGCTTCCTGCTGCGACACGCCATGTTTGTCCGCGTTCTTGCGGCTGTTTCCCTCGTCCCAGTCAAATCCGCTTACGCGTTCAAACTCGATCACGAGTGTATATAATCATAATATACAATTTCGTCTATCCACCACTATTCCACCATTCCCGCCGCTGCGAGCAGGATCGCAAGGCTGATCGACTTGCCCTTGATGCTCTCGCCTTTCTCCAGATCGATCCATTCATCAAGGCTGTGGCTGCGGTCGCCCTTGCCGCCCGAGCCGATGGTGAGCGCCGGGATGCCCATGCTCATGGGGATGTTGGAATCGGTGGAGGAGAAGGCAAGGAATGGGTTCGCCCCTTGCGGCCTTACACCGTGGCCGAGAATGACGGCGGTGGAAAGCTGCACCAGTTCCGCCTGCGGATCGGTGGAGCCCGCCGGCCGGTCGCCGATCAGCTTGGCATCTGCCTTGATTGGCCCCTCGCGGGTAGAGCGGGCCGAATTCTCGGTTTCGGCGGCCTGCTGCACGAGCTCGAGGAAGCGCTTCTCCAGCACGGCCAGCGCCGCCGGATGCTCGGAGCGCATGTCCACCTCCATCCACATGTCGATTGGGATGGAATTGACCGAGGTGCCGCCGCCGACAACGCCGACCGAGAAGGTCGTCTTGGGCCGGGTCGGCACATTGATGCGCGAGAACAGGCTCAACGCTTCTGCCATGGCAAATCCGGGGTTCACGAGGCCGAATGCGCCGTAGCTGTGGCCGCCGGGGCCGGAAAAAGTGACGCGGTAGCGCTTTGAGCCGACGCCGCCGTTCACAAGCCGCGCGGCATTGGTGCCGTCCATGGAGAAGAAGGTCTTCGCCTCGTCCTTGTATTTGCCCTTGTTGAAGAAGTAGCGGACGCCACGCAGGTCGCCGAGGCCCTCTTCGCCGACGGTGCCGACAAAGAGGATGTCACTCTTCGTTTTGATGCCGGCCGCATCCATTGACCGGACGAAGGCCAGCAGCGTGGCAAGCGAATGGCTGTCGTCTCCCACGCCCGGCGCTTTCAGCCTGTCACCCTCGCGCTTCACCTTGACGTCGGTGCCTGATGGAAACACCGTGTCGAGATGGGCGGACATGACGACCAGCGGCCCGCCGCCGGTGCCCTTGCGCCGGCCCATAACATTGCCCTCGGCGTCGGTCTCGATCTCGGTCAGGCCATGCGCCTTGAGCATTTCCAGGTAGCGCTTGCCGCGCGTCTCCTCCTTAAAGGGCGGAGCCTCGATCTCGGTGATCTCGATGGTCTCGTTGATGATGCGCTCATGCTCGGCATCCATTTTCGCAACCGCCGCCTTGAAAACAGCACTGTCGAGGATTGCCTTCACACGGGCGGTATACTCCGGCTTGATGGGCTGTGCGGCAGGCGTTCCTGCGGGCGCTGCCACGGCCGGTGCGGCGGGCGGGGTCTGCTGGGCCAGCGCTGGCAAGCTGGTGGCGAGCACGAGGGCGGCGAGAATCGGAACAAGGACTGGTGGTGACTTTATCATGGCCTGAGGGCCTCCCCGCCCTGTAAGCAATCGCATGGGGGCAAGAGTGGCGAGCATCTTCGCCGGCTGTCAATGGCCATTCCGGCATGACCACGTACGAGCTCCCGACTCGACATGCCGCGCGGCCTGTGGTGCAGCGGCACGCGATGACGCTGCGCACCATTCCTGATCTGATCGATGCCGGCCTTGCGCCGGCAGAAGACTTTGCCGCGCTATCCGACCTTGCTGCGCGCTACACCGTCGCGGTGTCGCCGGCGATGGCGGCGCTGATCGACCGGGCTGACCCGGCTGATCCGATTGCACGCCAGTTCATTCCCAGGGTGGAAGAGCTGAACATGCTGCCGCAAGAGCTTGCCGATCCCATCGGCGACCATGTGCACAGCCCCGTAGAAGGCGTCGTCCATCGCTACCCGGACCGCGTGCTGCTGAAGGTCGTGCACGCCTGCCCGGTCTATTGCCGCTTCTGCTTCCGCCGCGAGATGGTGGGGCCGGGTGGCGCAAGCCTTACGGGCGCGAAGCTTGACGCTGCACTCGTCTATGTCGCGGAAAACCCGTCGATCTTCGAGGTGATCCTGACCGGGGGTGACCCTTTCATCCTCACGGCCCGGCGCGCCGCTGTGCTGATGGATCGTCTGGCGACCATCCCGCATGTGAAGGTCGTGCGCTGGCACACCCGCGTGCCGGTGGTTGATCCCGCCCGCGTCACGGCCACGCTTGTAAGCGCGCTGCGACGGCCGGGCATCGCCACCTATGTCGCGATCCACGCCAATCACGCACGGGAGTTCACGCCCGAAGCAGAAGCCGCCATCGCGCG
>JBOFUS010000382.1:0-3681 GCA_051652685.1 Beijerinckiaceae bacterium | reverse complement strand
CAGCCTGATCGGGCGCGGGCTTGTGGCGCGCACCGAAAGCGCAACAGACCGCCGGGAAGCCATCCTGTCGCTCTCTCCGGAAGGCTGCGCCATGTTTGCCGATATCGTCCCGCTGGCGTTGGCCTATGAGGCGGAGGCGCTGGCGGCACTATCAGCTGACGAGCGCCGCGTATTGCTTGCGGCGCTCGTCAGCTTGGCATCACCATAGATTGCTGCGTCAGGCGCAAAGCTCCGGTTGCGCCTTTTCCGCCCGTGCCGACGCCCCTCCGACCACCGGTGCGCGCCAGGACTTGAGGCTGGCCCAGGTGGCACGGGGCAGGCGGAAGCGATCCACCGCAACGCGGCCGCCGCGTGCCGGCGCATCGGCCATGTCGGAGCCGACAAACTGGAAGCCGCATTTCTCGATGACGCTGCGCGATGCCGGGTTGATCACCCGTGCCGACGCACGCACCTCCTTCACCTCGGTGTAGGAGAACACGGCATCGATCAAAGCCTGGGCCGCTTCCGTCGCGAGGCCCTCGCCCCAATGTGGCTTGCCCAGCCAGTAGCCGAGGTCGAGGCCATGGGGCTTCACGCGGCTGCCGATCACGCCAATCAGCTGGTCAGGCCTGTTGCGCGGTGTAATTGCGAGCTGCAGCGACTGGCCGGTAGCGTTGCCCTTGCGCGCTTCGAAAATGAAGGTCTCTGCCGCGCCATGCGGGTAAGGGTGCGGTACGGTCCCCGTCATCTCGGCTACTTCCATGTCACCTGCGAGGCGAGCCAGCTGCGCAGCGTCCTGATGACGCGGCCAGCGCAGCCAGAGGCGCTTGGTCTCGATGCGGAAAACGTCGTCGCGGGTTAATTCGGTGAACATAGGGACCTCCAGCACGGAAAATGCGGCAAAAAACAAAACGGGACCGTGGAAACCCACGATCCCGTCCCGATTTGCCTGCGTCTGGAGCCTTTTGGCGTCCCGTCTCCGGCTTTTGTTGGCCTTCGACACTTTCCGCTTGAAACCTGGCTGGTCCCGTGGGGACCGGCGAGGCTTCGAAACTTGGCCTCGCCGTTACTCTGCTGCGGCTTGCGCCGGAATAACGTTTACGTACGCTCGTTTGCCCTTGGTCGCGAAATTGACGTGACCATGTGTCAGGGCGAATAGGGTGTGATCGACGCCCATGCCGACATTGATGCCGGCATGCCAGCGCGTGCCGCGCTGACGGATGATAATGTTGCCCGCAAGCACGGCTTCGCTGCCGAACTTCTTCACGCCGAGGCGCTTGCTCTCGGAGTCACGACCGTTGCGGGATGAGCCGCCTGCTTTTTTGTGCGCCATGATGCGCTCCTGAAATCTGTCGCGGCAACCGACCAGAAAGGGTCAGCGACGCTGCTGGATGTCTCTATGCCGCAAAAGCGGCGGTTTGAAAACCCCGTCCCGCGCAACTTGACGCTGCGCGGGGCTGGAAACTGGCTCAGGCGTCCTTGCCGGACGCCTTCTCGGCTGCCTGGTCGATCTTGGCCCGCGGCGGCTTGCCAGCGAGAAGCTCCTTGGCCTGCTCGACCCACTCCTCGCGGGTGGCGCGGCCAGCAAGCTTCAGCTCGGTGTTCCACTTTTCCACATCGGCATCGCTCCAGGCGGCGATCTGCGACCAGGTCGTGATACCGGCAGCGCGCAGCTTCTTCTCGATCGTCGGGCCAATGCCGGCAATCAGGGCGATGTTGTTTTCGTCGAGACCGCCTGCGGTGGAGGCGGCTTCGGAAACTGCGGCTACCGCCGTCATGGCGACAACGGGTGCAGCCTTGATGGACACGTCCACCTTCTCGCCGTTGGTGAAGATGTCGGTGATGCGCACGACGGTCAGATCCTGACGATGGCCCTTCTTGCGCTTCGAATTCTGGCGGCGGCGCTTGACGAAATTGATGACCTTGGGGCCACGGCCTTGCTCGACCACGGAGCCGGCAACCGTGGCACCCGCCACGGTGGGGGCACCGACGATGGTCGTCTCGCCGCCAATCATCAGGACGGTTTCGAAGGCGACCGTGTCGCCCGGCTCGGCGTGGAGTTTCTCGATGGTAATGACGTCGTTGCGGGAAACCTTGTACTGCTTCCCGCCGGTCTTGATCACTGCGAACATCTTGACGTTCTTTCGTGTTCAGCCTCGTCTCGGGCTTTCGCCCGGACAGGCTTCTTGACAGGGTCCAGGTGGACGGCGGTTGGGGATCGCCGCGACGTGGACGCAATGCCCCTGTCTCGACGAAGCCGCGCGTATGCGTCAGTCGGGCGATTGTGTCAACCAGATAACAGCCGCCGTCACAATGGTCCGCGAAACACGAACCACGCTCCGCTGCAGATCAGTGCGAAACCAACCATGTGGTTCAGGGTCAGGGGCTCTTTCAGATAGAGCACCGAAAACGCCGCAAAGACTGCGAGCGTGATCACCTCCTGCATTGTCTTCAGTTCTGCCGCCGAATAGTACCCATGGCCGATGCGGTTGGCCGGCACGGCGAGGCAATATTCAATAAAGGCAATGCTCCAGCTTGCCAGGATGACGATGATGAGCGGCGCTGTCTTGAACTTCAGGTGCCCATACCATGCGAGCGTCATGAAGACGTTCGATGCGAGCAGGAGCAGGATGGGCAGGATGGCCGGCGAGGTGAGGGCAGGCAAGGCGGAGGCTCCGGTGAAAGAGGAGCGTTCATTCTTGCCCGTTTCGCGCCCGCAAGGAAACGGCCACCGCCGCCGTTACTTCACCACGGTTTCGCGTTCCCCGCATCAAACCGCTTCTTCAGCCCCGCCCAGCAGTCAATGTATCCGGCCTGCAACCCCGCCAACCCCGCGGCCCATGCTGTCACCCGCTGCGGAAAGCGCGTTTCGAACATGAAGGCCATGGTGCCTGTGAGCTTGTGGGGCTTGAGCTCAGCCGTACTGGCCTGCTCGTACGCCGGGGCATCAGGCCCATGCGGCAGCATCATGTTGTGCAGGCTGAAACCGCCGGGCACGAACCCTTCCGGCTTGGCGTCATAGACGCCGTAGATCAGCCCCATGAACTCGCTCATGATGTTGCGGTGGTACCACGGCGGACGGAAGGTGTTCTCCGCCACCATCCAGCGCTCGGGGAAGATGACGAAGTCGATGTTGGCGGTGCCTGGCTCGCCTGAAGGCGATGTCATGACCGTGAAGATCGACGGATCGGGATGATCGAAGCCGATAGCGCCGACCGGAGAGAAGGTCCGCAGGTCGTATTTGTAGGGCGCGTAGTTGCCATGCCACGCCACGACATCGAGCGGTGACTGGCCGATGTCGCAGGCGTAGAGCTTTCCGCACCACTTGACCCGAAGCTGCGAGGGCCGCTCGTCATCCTCGTAGGCAGCGACAGGCGTGAGGAAATCGCGCGGATTGGCGAGACAGTTCGCGCCGATAGGCCCGCGATCGGGCAGGGTGAAGCCGCCGCCGTAGTTCTCGCAGACATAGGCGCGGGCCGGGCCATCCACGAGATCGACCGCGAAGACCACGCCGCGCGGGATAACTGCTATCTCGGCCGGACCCGCCTCGATCACACCGAACTCGGTGCGGAAGCGAAGGCGGCCCTGTTGCGGGACGATGAGCAGTTCGCCATCAGCATTGAAGAAATAGCTGTCGGTCATGGACTTCGTGACGAGCCCGATATGCGCCGCCATGCCCGATTGCCCTTCGACATCCCCCGC
>JBOFUS010000381.1:0-2852 GCA_051652685.1 Beijerinckiaceae bacterium | reverse complement strand
GCACGGATCGCGATCAGTGTCGAGCAGGGTACTGGCGAGGAACAGGCTATCGATGCACTTGACGCTCCGGCGTCTGCGGCGAACGGTCTGTCGCCGCAAGTCCTGCCTTTGAACGCCATGGTTCCCGAGAGCGTGCTTTCAGGCGCTGCCGTGCCAACGCCGGACCAGGCAGCGATCCCGGCTGCAGTTGGTGTCGCCCCGATCCCCTCTGCGATTGTCGCAGATGCGGGAGCCCTGCCCGCTCCACAACAAGTCCAGCAGTCCGCGCTCATTGATCATGACGGCATCAGTGAATTCGACGTCAAACTGACGCAGGACATTGAAATCGATACGATCGTGCATGTGGATGTGAACGGGTTTGCCGGTGAGGTGATCATCGACACGCGCATCTCTGAACATGCAAATGTGCGGCAGGAAGCTCTCCCCACGATCACCCTGACCGGGGATGAGGACGGCTTCGACATCAACATCTCGCAGCTGCTTGATATCGACCTGCTGTCGGATCTTGACATCGAGATCGTCGAGAATGGTGGCAAACTTTATCTGACCATTGTCGTGAAGGACAGCGTCAGCGGCACCGACACGGCGGCTATCAATATTTCCGACGGAGCGGATGAATGGCTGGACGTTGACCTCATCCAGTCGGCAGACGTTGACCAGCGGCTGACGGTCAGCGTCGATCTCGAGCAGGAGCTCGCCGCGTTGTTTGACGTCGATGTGGACGTGGATGTCGATCTCGACATCGATATCGACCAGACCGGCGAAGCCCGCATCGGATTTGCACCGGGCCAGGAGATCGATGTCGGACTGGACGGCGACAGCGAGATCGATCTCGTGAACAACATTCACATCCGCATCGACTTTACGCCGCAGTAGCGCACCGTCAGCCGCTCGCCCGCCACGCTGCCTGGGAGCGAAGTGCCGCCTGCGTCCGGTTGGTGGCGCGCAGCTTGCGCATCACGTGTCGCACATGCACTTTTACGGTGTTTTCCGAGAGGTTCAGGTCGGCCGCGATAATCTTGTTCGACTTGCCGGACTGAAGCGATTCAACAATCTGCCACTCGCGCGGCGTAAAGTTTGGCTGATCCACTGCAAGTGCGGGCGCAGCCACAACGATCGATGTCGCACACCCGCCGGAGATCGTCGTCACCGCAAGTGGGGCGCGGGCCAAAGCTTCCGGTTCGCCAGTTGCGGGTGCAACAACCGATTGGGTATCGATCGGCCGCGAGTCGACGGGTCGTACTCCCGGCAACGGGCGTGGGAAGAAGGTTCCGCCGACCAGCACCAGCCGGAAGGCGGCCACCGCTATATCCAGCGACAGGCTGCGCGGCACAAAGCCCCGGCAGCCGGCGGCGACTGCCGACTGAAGGCTATGGTCATTGTCTTCGGCCATCAACACCACGGGCGTGTCGCCGAACCGTTCGAGAATCGCCTCGAGTTCGCAGGGCGCGCCGTCGAGATCGTCGGCATATTGCCCGATGATCGCGAGCCGCGGTCGCGTGCCATCCACGGCATGCGCCTCGTTCATATCGCGTCCGTCGATGACCTCGTGGTCCGGGAAGGCCCCTTTCAGAACGTGCATGATGAAGTCCCGCATGAGCATACGGCTTTCGATCACGAGGATCGTATCCCGACCTTGTCCGGCGGTTTGCGAGAGCAGGGCATTCGTGCGCTCGATATACATTGGATTTCCTCCTTGGAACGTTCGTTCCAGGTTAAGATTCCAAGTCCAAGCCCCCCGGCCCGCATTCCCTTCATTCCCATTCCAGTGGCGTTCTCGTAGTGAACCTCCGTCATCCCAGCGTGAACGCGTGCCATGACACCACGAGATCCATGACACCACGAGGTCCATGAAACCACGAAGTCCATGACACCATGACGTCGGCTGCTCGCCGCCATCGATGGAAGATGACGGATCACCGGAACAAGTCAAATGACGCCGACCAAACGATCGTCTTCAGCCCGGGTCTTGGCAGGATCAGTGGCTGTCCCGCCCGTGAAATCGTGAACAGGCGTCAGCCGGACAGCTCGCCAGCCCGCAGCTGCGCGGCCGCCACGGCACGGGTCATCAGATCCGTGAGGCCGCCCTCCGCCATCATGATCCTCAGGGCCTCGGCGGTGGTGCCGCCCGGCGAGGTGACGTTGCGACGCAGCGTCTCCGGCGCGGTCTCCTGCTCGCGAAACAGCAGCTCGCCCGCGCCCTCGACTGTCCGTCTGGCGAGACGAAGCGACACATCTGCCGGCAATCCCGCCGCGACGCCCGCCGAAGCCATCGCCTCGACCATGTGAAAGACATAGGCAGGCCCGCCGCCCGACAGCGCCGTGACAGCATCGATCAGATCTTCGCTGTCCAGCCATTCGACCAGACCAACCGACTCAAGCAATGTCGTGGTCAGCGCGCGCTGATCTGCCGTCGTTCCGGGCGAAGCCGCGCAGCCGGTGATGCCGCGACCCACGGCTGCCGGCGTATTGGGCATCGCTCGCACGATGGCTTTCGCCTGTGGCGCACGCGCGACAAGATCGCTGATGCGTTTGCCGGCGAGCACCGAGATCAGCAATGTGTCGGGACCAACAGCGCGTGCCAGCCGCCCGGCTGCGGCGTCCAGCGTCTGTGGCTTGATGGCGAGGACGACGACCTCTGCCGCGCGGGTTCCCGCTTCGGGCGGGTTAAGAACGAGTCCCTGGGCGGAGAGTGACAGCAGGCGCTCCGTCGGCGCAGGATCAACGACAGTAACGGCCGAGGGCAGGAGCCCGCCTGCAAGCCAGCCCTCCAGCATGGCACCACCCATCTTGCCGGCACCGAACAGCAGAAGATCGCGGATGGGCAGTGTCATTTTCTGTTGCTCGCGCGG
>JBOFUS010000380.1:0-1969 GCA_051652685.1 Beijerinckiaceae bacterium | reverse complement strand
TCAGGCGCTTGATCGCGGCCTTCTCGGCCCGCTTGCTCATGCCGTGGTTGCCCGTGACCCGAGGCTCCATGTGGTGGATCTCGTGGTACGGATTCACCAGCTGGTCGTTGAAATCATAGATGACGTCGCCGCAGATGATGGCGCGGCCTTCCGCCGTGTCCACATGCACATTCATCGAGCCCTCGGTATGCGCGCCGGCCGCCTCCAGATAGCAGCCGGGAAAAAGCTCGATCATGCCCGTGATCTCGAGGTCCTCCAGCCGAAGCGCGTCCTTCGTGTGCAGGCGGTCGATCAGGTGCTTGATATCGGGTGCCGGATACTGCGGGTGCATGAGACCGGAAACAGAGTATTCCAGTTCCCGCCGGTTGATGATCACGCTCGTGTTCATCGAGAAGAGCTCGTCCTTTCCGGCGTGATCGATGTGAAGGTGCGTATGGCAGACGTAGCGCACGTCGCCCATGCGCACGCCGTGCTTCATCAGCTGGTTCTCGATCATGTTCTCATGGAACTGAAGCCCGCGCATGCCGAGGCTCTCCATGATCTGATTGCTGCGGTAGCCGGTATCGACCACCACCGGCCACGGACCACCCAGGATCAGGAACCCGTAGGTCGGCACCCTTCGTGTCTGGCCGCAACCACGGCCAAGCACGAGGAAACTCGATTCCAGTTCGATGTCGCCATAGTCGAGAATCTTGATCTCAAGGGGCATGTCTGTTCTCCCATTCCATGTTTTTCCTGCCAATCCCTGTCAGTCCAGCCGGTAGACCCGTCTGGCGGTTGTCGTGAAAACCTGTTCGCGCTGCGTGGCGGGGATTGCGGCCTGATGGGCGGCGAAGAGATCGGCGTAGCTGACCCAGAGCTTCTCGATCGGGAAGTTCGAGCCGAAGAGGCAGCGGTGCGGTCCGAAGAGCGCGAGCGTTTCCCGCGCCACCATGGCGACATGCGCCGGATCGTTCTTGCGCAGGAACGTGCCGAGGCCCGACAGCTTGCTGACGATGTTCGCGCGCTGGGCAAGTACCGCCATGCCAGCGCGCCAGACATCGATTCCATTTGCCGACATATCTTCCAGCATTCCAGCATGCTGGAGAATGAAGGTCACGGCCGGGAAGGCGTCCGCCAGCTCGGCAGCGCCTGCCATTTGCGGGGCAAAAACCTGAAGATCGAAGCTGAAGCCGTAGTCGGCAAGCCGCGAAACGTTGCTCTGCAAAGTCTTGTTGCGGCAGAGATCGGCCTCACTTGCAAAACGGTAGAGCGGATTGTCGTGCCAGTGCAGTTGCATGCGCACGCCACGCACGCGGGTGTACTGCGCCAGCGTGTCGAGTTGCGGGCGGGCATCTTCCGCCAGCATGTCCGCATATGCGACGATGGCGATAGGGAAGTTGGAACGCTCTGACGCCTCACACACGAAGGCGACCTCGTCGAGGGACCGGTGGACCGCCCAGTTGGCCTGAACATAAACGGCTTCTGTAATACCGGAAACACGCGCATCGGCGAGGTACTCTTCGACTGTATAATCGCGCCGGATCGGCTCGTAGGGCCCGAATATCCGCGGCTGCATGCGACCCATGAGCCAGGGCAAATCCGCCTGCCGCCAGATGTGGAAATGCGAGTCGATCATGCAGCGCGCTCCTGTCCGAGCGAGAGGATGCGGCGGCAGACAGCGGCGGTACTTCCGCCATTGCCAAGGGAGGCGAGAAGAGGCCGCACGGCAGCAAGCGCCTCGGTTTGCGGCTGATAGCCGGCTTCGCTCGCCAGCGGCGTCAGCCAGTCGATCCGCCACGCGCGCGCCGCAAGACGCTGCACAGCGCCGATCATGGCGGCGGGATCGCCGCGCTCCAGCCCATCCGACAGCACCACCGTCGCCGCACCCCGCGCATAGCCGGCAAATCTTGGCACGCCGAGGAAGGCCTGCAACGCATCACCGATGCGCGTTCCGCCATCCCAGTCCGCGACGACAGCCGATGCCTGC
>JBOFUS010000379.1:0-2977 GCA_051652685.1 Beijerinckiaceae bacterium | reverse complement strand
ATGTAGGGAATATAGAGCGCCGCGACCGCCGCCGCACCGGCCGCGATCCAGTCATAGAGCGGTGCCCCGCCGGGCGAGAACGCGCTGGAATCAGGCTTGGGATCGCGGCTTTTCCTGAAGCCGAACACCAGGAAAATCATGCCGATGACAAACGCCAGATGCACGCCCCGGTGCAGATCCTCGCGCAGCAGACCGAAACCGGCCGTGTAGAGATGGAACACCGACAGCGTGAACAGCAACCCGCCGATCAGCATCTCTCCGGCGGGCCTCAGCGGCCGGAACTGCAGCTCGTGATCGAGTTCCTCCTCCATGCGCTGAAGGTCGGCTTGCGACGGGTTTTCGCTCTTGATCATGTTTCACTCGCGGTCGATGTGAAACATCTGGCACGGATGCGCACGGCGGAGCAATGGAGCAAGACTTCATACGCAAGCCAGATGCAGGAACCAAAAGCGCACCTGAAACGTAGATGTCAGTATGTTTATTCTCCTCGCAACTTTAATTGCCACGCTCGCCGCCTTCAGCGCCTTCTGGCTGCTGAGCCTGAAGAAGGCGGATGCCAGCGTCGTCGATTTCTGGTGGGGGCCAGGCTTTGCGCTCACAGGCTGGCTCGCCTTCGCGATGGCGGAACCACCACAGCGAGCGGCCCTGCTCTGGCTGTTGGTGCCGCTGACGCTCTGGGCGCTGCGTCTGGGCTGGTACATGACCTCGCGACATGCGGGCACCGAGGATGCGCGCTACCGCGTCATGCGCGAGGCGGCAGGCGCTGGCTGGCCGCTGCGCAGTCTTTTCGTGGTCTTCTGGCTCCAGGCTGTGGTCCAGTGGATTGCGTCCTCACCGGCGTTGACACTGGCAATGGCTGCACCGTTGCCCATGGCGGGTGCCACGCTGTGGCTGACTGGTTTTGGCATTGTGCTGTTTCTGGCCGGCTTCGCGCTGGAAATAGCGGCTGACGCCGCGGTTGCCCGCTTCAGGATCGATCCGGCCAACCGCGACAGGCTTTTGACGACAGGTCTTCACTCCCGCGTGCGGCATCCGAATTATCTGGGCGAAATCATCCTTCAGACCGGTTTTGCGCTCATCGCCTTCGGGCTGACATTCAACGTGCTCGCAGCCGTTGGCCCGGCGCTGATGATCGGCCTGCTGATCAAACTCTCAGGCGTGCCAATGCTCGAAGTACAGCTGAAAAAGCGCCCGGGCTATGATGCCTGGAAGGCGCAGACGGGCGCGCTTTGGCCGAAGTTCTGAAACAGCTTCTGCTCAGTGCAGGCCGCCCAATGGCTGGGCACGCAGCAGCAATCCAGCCCTCGCCTCCGCATGGGCGGAGCCGCGCGCGGCATAGGTGAGGCCCACATACCCGACGCCCGCCCGTCCCTGCTTTCTCCACACGATCCGCGCAGGAAGAAACTCTGCCTCACGGTCGAACCTGATCTCGATGTCTTCCGGGATGTTGAGGATATCCGGAAGCTTGATCTGGATGCCTGTCTCGCTGCAATTCGTAACCGTGCAGGAAATGACCGACTGACGCGCATGAAAGACGATTTTCGCGCCAAGCAAACTGCGCAAACGCGGTGATGAACGACGTTCCATGGAAATGACTTTCTTGAGCCTGCAACCGCAACCCAAGTGCTACGAAACGTTAAATTAAGGATCAATCGAAAGGATTTGTTAAGGTTAACGCCACTGTGACTGCCAGCACCCTTCACGCATAGGCGCGGTCCGCCCGGAAGCCCGACACGTCGCAAAACGGCGTCTCGCCCGTGATCATCTCGGCCATCAGCCGCCCGGACACAGCCGCATTGGTAAGGCCGTGGTGCGCGTGGCCAAAGAGGAACCACAGCCCCTTGTGGCGCGGAGCAGGCCCCATCACCGGCGTCATGTCCGGCAGGCAGGGCCGGCGGCCCATCCAGGGCGTGGCTTCAGCGCGGGATTCCAACGGGAAGAGTTCTTTCGCCTTCGGCTCGCAGCGGTCGACCTGCACCGGCGTCGCGGCAGCGTCGCGGTGGGCGAATTCCGCGCCAGTGGTCATGCGGATGCCTTTGGTCATGGCGCAGAGCGCAAAGCCCGTGTCAGCGTCGATGATGGTGCGCGACAGCGTGGCGTTGCCTTTTGCCTTGTAGTGCATGTGGTAGCCACGCTTGACGAACATCGGAATGCTGTAGCCAAGCGGCCGATAGACTTCATCGGACCACGGCCCCAGCGCCAGCACAACGTCGCGGGCGGCAATCGGCCCTTCGGCCGTCGCCACAGTCCAGCCATCGCCGGATTGTGCGAGGCTACGCGCATCACCCGTCACGAACCGCCCTCCCCGCTCGCGGAAAAGGCGCTCGTAGCCTTGCGTCAGCGCCAGCGGATCGCGCAACGACTTCGGGTCCTTCCAGTGGATCGCGCCAGCGGTGTTTTCGGTCATCAGGTGCGGTTCCAGCGCGGCGAGTGCCCTGGCGTCCAGCACCTCGGCATCCGTGCCGAAATCACGGCGCAGGCGCTCAGCTTCCAACGTCTTGGCAGCCAGTGTTTCAGCCTTGCGGTAGATCTGGATCCAGCCGCCGGGACGCAGCAGATCGGTGACGCCGGCCTCGGCAGCGAGCAATTCGTGCTCTGAAAGGCAATGGTCGAACAGCGGCCGGTTGACGCGGATTGTGCGCTCCACCTTGTCAGGCCGCGCGTTCAGCCAATAGCGAAACAGCGCAGGCGCGACATGGAGCAGGCTGCGCAAGTGGTAATGCGCCTCGGTCTGGCCGTTGAGCGCATAACGTATCAGCTTCCCGATCTCGGTCGGAAAGGGATAGGGCACATAGGCCTCGCGCTGGATCAGCCCGGCGTTGCCATAGGATGTTTCCATGCCCGGCAGGCCACGGTCCACGAGCACGACTTGCCGTCCGCGCTTCTGGAGATGAAGAGCCGCCGCCACGCCGACCACGCCCGCACCCAGCACAACAACATCCGCGCGCATGCCCACCCCATTTTGCACTGTCACTCG
>JBOFUS010000378.1:0-4842 GCA_051652685.1 Beijerinckiaceae bacterium | reverse complement strand
GGCAGCGCATTCGGGTGGTTCCAGGTCTCCGTCGCAACCGTTTCGGGCATCTGGTTGATGACGGGGCGAACGTAGGGAAAACTCTCGACATAGCTGCGCATCGCCGGATCGTTGAGCGGATCGCGCGTCAGCGGCATGTAGCCGGACTCCCGCGACCACTCGTTGGCGATGTCATGTCGGGACAGGAAGCCCATGAACCGCAGCGCTGCGTCGCGCCGGGGTCCGGGCGGCGAGAACAGCATGAAAGTGCCGCCGGAATTCGGCGTGCGCCGCACGGTGCGGCCCGGGAACAGCGGGTATTGCACAACACCCAGCTCGAACTTGCCAGCAGCGGTCGAAACCGCCTGCCGCAGAAGCGCCGAGGACGTGATGTACATGGCCAGCCGCCCTCCCATGAAGGCGGCCGTCCAGGCGCGGTCGTTGGCAATCGGCATGACCTTGTGCTTCACGGCGAGGTCCTGCCACAGCTGCATGGCGGCGACGCCCTCGGGGCTATCCAGCACCACGCGGTCACCCGCCTCATTGATGTAACGGCCGCCGGCGTTCTGGGCCATCAACATCGCGCCATAGACCTTGTTCGAGCCATGCAGCTGGGCGACGCCGGGCACATCTGTCACCTGCTGGATCTTCAATGCCCAGGCGATCACCTCGTCCCAGGTTCCCGGCGGCTTGCTGACATCCAGACCCGCCTGTTTGGCAAGCGAGAGGTTGATATATGTCATCGGCGTGCCGAAGGCGTAGGGAACGGCGTAAACCCTGCCCTCGTGGCGGCCGACATCGAGGAAGTTCGGCAGGTAGTTTTCAAGCCAGCGTGCCTTCTGGGGCTCCGCGTCGAAGGGAACTGCCGGCGTGTTCAAACGGTAGAATTGCGTGCGGATGCCGATGACGGTGCCGAGGTCTACCGGCCGGCGGGCGGCCAGCGCCGCCTGCAGTTCGGCCGTGATCGTTGCATCCGTCTTGAAGATATCGGTGACCTTCACGTCGGGATTGGCCGCTTCGAACTTGCGGATGATCGCCTTGAAGGCGTCACCGCGCTGGTCGTTCTGATAGTGATAGACCGTGATCTCGGTCGGCCCACCCTGCGCGACGGCAGGTGCCACGAGTCCGGAAGCGGCTAAGCCGGACACGACTGTTCGACGGGAGAACATCTGGAGACCTGCCTGATTGTGCGGTGGTTGGTCACCTCAGTCGCAGCGCATGTTTACACCCGCATGACAGAACGCGATGTTCGGGCTTTGCCGCCCGGTGTTTCATTCGGGAGGGGTGGGACCGACGCTGTTTGTCACAGGCGGCGCAGGTTCTCGAACAGCACCAGAACAGGTCGCCATGTGCGCGTGTTGTTTTCAAATGGAACCAACAGCCCTCATGCTGGGGGCAAGAGGCGAAGCCGAAACTCGAAGCACCTCGCGCGTTGCTGTGTCCCGTCATCCTGAACTTATCGAAGGACGAGGCTCCACGTCGTTTCGCGCCTCAGACCATGGGAGTTTATTGGAATGAGGCTATCGCATTGATCATGGATTGTCGGGTCAGGCTGGCGCTGGAGGTGGGGGGTGTTATGGGACCGCAGCGCGCGGCAGCGCGGGGATATCTGCCTAGAGGTTGCCCGTCTGTCGCCATCTCTGCTGCGCCTCCATCACGTCACGAAGCTGGCATGGGCCTGTCGATTGCGAGGTCGTCGTACCATGGCTCATGGTAGCCTGAGATCATCCTCCCGATGAGCCGGGAGGCGAGGTAGCTGAAGGTGATCCCGTTGCCTCCGTAGCCATAGGCAGCGTGGATGCGTGGATGGCCAGGGACAGGCCCGATCAGCGGAAGTCCGTCGGCTGTTTCGCCGAAGGCACCGGACCAGACGAAATCGGCTCTTGCATCAGCGGCAGGGCGCAGCGCCCCGAGCTTCGCGAGGATGGTGGCGGCCTTGTGCGCCATCAGCGCGTCGCGGGCTTCCGGATCGACGATGGAATCGTCGTCCTCACCGCCGATAATGATGCGGTTGTCGACCGTGGTGCGCGCGTAAAGATACTCATCGGACGCTTCCCAGATCAGGACACCGTCGCGCCACAGCACGGCGTCGCTCTGTGGGGGCGTAGCGATGGCCCAGCTCGAGGCTGTCTTGTGCAGCGGCGAACTGACGAAGTCCGGCATCACGTAGCCGGTCGCAAGAATGACGTTGTTCGCCTCGATCTCGCGCCCGTTGTCGAGGCCGACCGTCACTTTCCGTGGCCCAGCATCATAACTGACGGCAGAAGCGTCGAAGACCCCCGCACCATGGCTGATTGCGAAAGCGAGCAGGGCGTGCGCGAGCATCAATGGGTCTGCGTCCGCCGACCCTTCCGAAAGAATTGCAGCCTCCCTGTCGAAGCCAAACTCGCGCGCAAGCGTCGGATGGTCGAGATAGACCCCGGGCAATCCGGCGCGCCGGCGCAACAAATGCTCGTCAAGCAATTCACGCCCGGCCGCGTCTTGTCCCGCAATGTACAGCGAACTGCGCTCGCGAAAGGCGCAACGCAGACCCAACGACGTGACAAGCACCTTCAGGCCGGTGACGGCCTGAAGACTCCGGTGGTAGATGTTGGCGGCGCGATCGAAGCCGTAGAACGCTGCAAGTTCCGCCAGCGGACAATCGATCTCCCATTGCAGCATCGCAGTGCTCGCTGCCGTGCTGCCGAAACCGGGCCGCTCCCTGTCTATGACGACCACCTTGCGCTCCAGGCTCGTGAGATGTTGCGCCATCAGCGATCCGGTAATGCCTGCACCTACCACGAGGACGTCACAGGCCATGTTGCGATCGAGCGTAGCGCGCCGAGGGCGAACCGGGCCGGCAAGCCACAGCGGGTGGCCTCCGCGCAACTCGGCTTGAACTGTTGTCTGGGGGTCGAACTGCGCTTCGGACATCGTCTTTCCATCGGTATGACATCCCCAAAAAAATCCCCGGCGCGTGATGTCGCCGGGGGATTGGGAGGGAAGCGGGATTGCGTGGCTGGACTTCAGGCAGCCTTGGCAAGCGCGGACTTGTTGACGGAGTTTGCCGCAAGCTTTGTCAGCATCTTGTCGGTGCGGATCTCTTCTTCCAGCGTCTCGGCCAGAAGCGCTGCAACGTCCTTCATGCCCAGCTGGGTGGCCCAGGCGTGCAAGGTGCCGTAGCGCGCCATCTCGTAGTGCTCGACGGCCTGCGCGGAAGCCAGCAAGCCTGCGTCGAGTGCGGGGCTGTCGGCGTAATCCTCCATCACGGCCTTGCCCTCCTCGAGTATGCCGAGGATCGCATCACAGGTCTTGGCACGGGGCGGCTTGCCAACGAGCTCGAAGATTTCCGTCAGACGCTCGATCTGTGCATCTGTCTCGGCCTTGTGGGTGCTGAAGGCATCCTGAAGTTCAGGCGAATGCGCCACTCTCGCCATCCTGGGCAGCGCCTTGGTGATCTGCTTCTCGGCGTAGTAAACGTCCTTGAGCATGTCGATGAACATGTCGTTGAGGGTCTTGGGTTCGGTGGGCATGGGAAGCTCCGGGTCAGGGGTTGTCCGGTTTCAACCGGCGGGGCGTGGAATGGTTCCGGCGTCGGAAGCCGGGGGATTCAGTTCTGCGCTGTGCGCGTGCGGTCCGGCAGCTTGCGAATGGCGGCGGCCGCGCCTTCGTCCCTATCGAGAACCCCCTCGCGCAGGACTTTCGTCGCGGCATCAGCCTTGTCGTCAGGGTTCGTCGGGACAGGTGCCGTTCCGGACCTGGCGGCAAGGCCGATCGCATCGGGCTTCTTGCCATCCTGTCTGGCGGAGGCGGCAAAAGTCGCCAGCGCCTCGGGCTGTTCTTCGGGATGTGGCCGTTTTTCGGAATCGGGCTTCTGTTGGGTCATGGTAACGTCCTCCGGCAGGCGGATCACGTGGGCCCAAGTCCTGCCGACGCAAGTCCTGCCGCCGGATGATCCTGCTCCTTCCTGAACGCCGCACGTGGAAGATCGTTCCGGTGAGCAGGCCGCGCTTCAGGGCTGCTCGAGAAAGAACCGCACCATCTCGCGCGAGGCCGCCGGTCCCTTCGGATCGGCGTAGGATCCCGACGCTTCGCCGCCCGACCAGGCATGGCCGGCACCATCGATCAGCCAGCTCTCGACCACGGTGCCGCCTTGCGCATCGGCCACCACGGTGCGCCTGAACGTCCGCCCGTTGATCGCACCGGAGGTGGTGCTGGACGGGCGGTTGTCATTGGCCCCGCTCAAGGCGCTGGCGATGCGCTCCGCGTTCGAGGGATGAACCGTGCGGTCGGCGCTGCCCTGGAAGATGATGGTGCGGACGGAACTGTCCCCCCGCACGCTCGCTTGTCGTTTTGCCAGAAAGCCTGCCCCCGCATCGCCGCGCATGACAGACAGCGCGGACATCACATTGCCGGCCGACCGGTAGGCGAGGCCGGAATGGACACCGACCGCGCTGAAAAGCTCCGGGTAGGTTTGCCCCACGATCACCGCCATCGCGCCCCCGGCCGAGAGACCTGCCGCAAAGACCTTCTTCCGGTCGATTCCGAACTCGGCGACCAGTGCCTCGGCCAGACCGGCAATGATCGCGGGCTCGCCAGCGTCGCGCAACTGGTGGCGTTCATCGAACCAGTTCCAGCAGGATGAGGGATTCTGCGCGCGGGTCTGGGCCGGGTAGGCAACAAGCAGGCCGTGCGTTTCCGCCAGCGCATTCATGTTGGTGCCGGCTGCGAAGTCATCGGGGTTCTGCGTGCAGCCGTGCAGCATGACAATCAGGCCCTTCGGCTTCCGGGGCGCCGAAGCCGGAATATAGAGCCGATAGTTGCGCGCGCCGGCATCGCAACTGAAGCGGCGCGAGAGGAAGCGCGCGCCTTCGGGGATGGCGT
>JBOFUS010000377.1:0-1241 GCA_051652685.1 Beijerinckiaceae bacterium | reverse complement strand
ACCTGCGTTCTGGCGCTTTCCGCCTGGGCGGTTGTGCCGGTCAACGAGGGCTGGGCGGTCGCCGACATCAATGTGGGCATCCTTTACATCTTCGCGATCTCGTCGCTCGGCGTCTACGGCGTCATCATGGGCGGCTGGGCCTCCAACTCGAAGTATCCGTTCCTCGGCGCGCTCCGCTCCGCCGCGCAGATGGTGTCCTATGAGGTCAGCCTCGGCTTCGTTATCATTTGCGTGCTGATGATCGTGGGCTCGCTGAACCTCACTGACATCGTGCTGGCGCAAAAGACACACGGGCTTGCCACGTCGGTCGGCGTACCATGGCTGACCATCCTCAACTGGTACTGGCTGCCGCTGTTTCCGATGTTTGTGATCTTCTTCATCTCGGCGCTGGCCGAAACCAACCGCCCGCCCTTCGACCTGCCGGAAGCAGAGTCGGAGCTCGTCGCTGGGTTCATGTCGGAATACGGTTCCACGCCCTACATGATGTTCATGCTCGGCGAATACGTCGCCATCGTCACGATGTGCGCGCTGACGACGATCCTGTTTCTTGGTGGCTGGACCTCGCCCATCGATCTGCCGCCCTTCAACTGGGTACCGGGCGTCATCTGGTTCGTGGTCAAGGTCTGCTTTGTCTTCTTCTTCTTCGCGATGGTGAAAGCCTTTGTGCCGCGTTACCGCTATGATCAGCTGATGCGGCTGGGTTGGAAGGTGTTCCTGCCGATCTCGCTGTTCATGGTCGTGCTGGTGGCTTTCGTGCTGCAGCTCACGGGCTGGGCTGGCGTGGCGGCGGGTTGATCGCGTGTCGAGCGCGCTCATCGGGGCGGTTGCCGGCGCGACGCTCGGGCTTGTCGCTGCGCTTATCTTCGGGCGCTTCATGACGGCTATCGAGGAGAACGCCGTGATCGGTCTTGATCGCGACAAGGCGATGGAGAAACGTGAGATGTACGGGACGCTCCGCAAGGCGGTCCTCGTTATCGACGTCGTGATGTTCGCTGTCGTGGGCTACTTCGTTGCCCCGATGTTCATAGGATGAGGTGACACCATGTCTCTCGCACAAGCCGCCAAGGGCCTTCTGCTCAGGGAGTTCGTCTCGGCGTTCTTTCTGTCGATGCGCTATTTCTTCAAGCCCAAGGCCACGATCAACTATCCCTTCGAGCGCGGCCAGCTTTCGCCGCGCTTCCGGGGCGAGCACGCGCTGCGCCGGTATCCGAACGGCGAGGAGCGCTGCATCGCCTGCAAGC
>JBOFUS010000376.1:0-2073 GCA_051652685.1 Beijerinckiaceae bacterium | reverse complement strand
CGCTGCTGGATCGCCGTGCAATGGGCACCCTTGGCGAAAGCCGCAGCGTTCGCGGGATCGTCGGTGGACCAGCCGTAGGCGCGGATCTTGCCAGCAGCCACCAGCTCTTCCAGCACTTCGATGATACCGGGCGCGAGATTCACGTCGAGCGAGCCTTCATGCAGCTGATACAGATCGATGTAGTCGGTCTTCAACCGGCGCAGCGAGGCTTCGCAGGCGGAGCGGATGTATTCCGGCGACACATTGGTGTCATCAATGCGCGTGCGTGTGCCCTCCTCGAACATCTTCGAGAACTTGGTGGCGAGCACAAGCTTGTCGCGCTTGCCCTTCAGCGCCTCGCCAAGCAGGTTCTCGGAATGGCCGGCCCCATAGACATCCGCCGTGTCCAGAAAGGTTACGCCCAGATCAAGCGCGGCATGGACAGCGCGGATCGACTCGCCATCCTCGACGCCTCCCCAACCGTGTTGCTTGCCATCCGGCTTGTTGGCGACGCCGCCGATGGCCCAGCAGCCGATGCCGATGGCGGAAATTGTCGGGCCCTTGGCGCCGAGCGTGCGGGTCATGGTCATGGTCACGTTTGGGTCCTTGATTTGTCTTGAACAACAACCCTCATCCTGAGCTTGTAGAAGGATGAAGGGCCTTGGCACCGGATGTCACCTCGATCCTTCGACAGGCTCAGGATGAGGTGACAGGAAGGGAATGGCAGCTCGTTTGGGTCTCACCAGGTGCCGGTGTTCGGCATGGAGGCCCACGGCTCCATCGGGGCCTTCTTCTCGCCGTTCTGGATGATCTCGATGGCGATATTGTCAGGCGAGTTGATGAAGGCGATGGAACCGTCGCGCGGCGGGCGGTTGATGACGACGCCCTTGTCCATCAGCATCTGGCAATAGGCGTAGATATCGTCGACACCATAGGCCAGATGCCCGAAGCTGCGGCCGCCGGTATAGACCTCTGGATCGTAGTTGTAGGTCAGCTCCAGCTCAGCCACCTTGTCCTTCCTGGCGCTGTCGGCATCATCCGGCGTCGCCAGAAACACCAGCGTGTACTTGTGCTCGGGACGGTCAACCCGGCGCGTCTCCACAAGGCCCATCTTGTTGCAATAGAAGTCGAGGCTGTCCTCGAGATTGGTCACGCGGACCATCGTGTGGCGGAAGCGCATCATGGTGTTCTCTCCGGATTGAGCTCCGCCTCGGGCGGAGACTGGTGGGAAGGGCGGGCAGGCCGCGCTGCGGCAAGCAAAACCAGCGGCGTGCGGACCACCGCCCATATGGCGAGCGCACCGCAAACGGACAGGGTCATGGCGAGTGAAAGGCCGAGCTTCTCGGCGACAAGGCCGATCAGCAACGCGCCGAGGATCGCGCCGCCATTGAGAACCATGCCGTAGAACGACATGACGCGGCCACGCAGCTCCTCCGGCGTCTCGGTCTGCATGATTGTCTGGAGCCCGGCCGCTCTCAGGATCATGCCGAAGCCTGCCACGAAGGCCAGCGGTACGGCGAGCCAGAGCGATGTCGTCCACGCGAAGGCGACAAGTGCAAGGGACAGCGACACGAATGCACCCAGCACCACAGGCAACACGCCCCGGCTGTTGTCGCGCTGCGCCAGCCAGAGGCCGCCCGCGACGGAACCCGCGCCGACCGTGCTGACGAGGAGCGCCACTGCGCCCGCGCCGCCAGAAAACATGGTCGTCGCAAGGCTGGGGATAAAATCCATGAATGGCCGCGCCAGCGTGGCCGAAGCCGCGTGCAGCGCCATCAGCAGACGGATGAACGGGTCTTTCGCCGCGTAGGACAACCCCTCGCGAAGTTCCGCGACAAACCCGTGGCGCTGGCGCTTCGACGGCGGAATCGCCGGCACACGCCGCAACGTAACCACGAAAATGAGCGCGAGGCATCCCGAAACCACAAGGCCCACACCCGGCGACATCCAATGGATGATCAGCCCTGCCAGCGCCGGCCCTATGAAACCGGCAAGGTTGAACAGCACCGAGTTCAGCGAGATGGCGGCCGCCAGATCATGCTCCTCCACCATGGTGGACACGATGGTCTTGGCCGAGGCCTGCGACAGTGCTCC
>JBOFUS010000375.1:0-2811 GCA_051652685.1 Beijerinckiaceae bacterium | reverse complement strand
AGCTTGCGCACGCCCTTGGCGACGAAGGCCGAACAGAGCCGGTCGAGCTCTTCCAGTGTCAGCAGGTCCTGCTTGGGCAGGAAGGTCATGTGCTCGGACATGCAATAAACGCAGCGGAAATCGCAGCGGTCCGTCACCGACACGCGCAGATAGGTGATCGAACGGCCATATGGGTCGATCATCGGGCGGCCATCGCCGTCAATTCGTTGCTTGTCGAGAGAAATAGCGCCTGGCACGTGCCGCCCCTTCGCGTTTCAGACCGCTAGTTGACGATGCTTCGCCCGGAAGGCAAGGGGCGAGATCAAGGAGACGCCGATGACACGCTGGCCGACCGAACTGAAGCTCTCTGCCGACAAGCGCAATCTGACCGTCACGTTCGAGGACGGCGGTGCGCATTCGTTGTCCGCCGAGTACCTGCGCGTCATGAGCCCCTCGGCCGAGGTGCAGGGACATTCGCCGGACGAGCGCAAGACCGTCGGCGGCAAGCAGGACGTGATGATCCTGAATGTCACGGCCGTCGGCAACTACGCCGTGCGCCTCACCTTCGATGACATGCATTCCAGCGGCATCTTCGGCTGGGACTATCTCGACAGGCTGGGCCGCGAGCGGGACGAGCGCTGGGCACAGTATCTGACGGAGTTGGCCGCGAAGGGGATGAAGCGGGAGCGGTAACAGAAGGACAGCGCCGCATTTGCAGCTTAGGCGAGCAGTTCAGCTTGGGAGCCAAAAGACATGGCTGCGTCATACATGCGCCGATCCATCGTGCAGATCGCGACATCGTGGGCCTGCGCGATTGCGATGTGAAGCGCGTCACCCGCACGAAGCCCAAGCTCGATTTTTCTCAGGAATGCCGATGCTGCGGCATAGCTGCTATCGACGATCAGCAAAGTGACGCAGTGTTTGTCCACAAGCTGCGAAAACGCTTCCGCTGCGGCCAGACCGTTCTCTCGGGAAATCTGCCGACTTCTCACTTTGACGCCGATCGCGGAGTGGAATTCGGTCGCAACCCAAAGGCTGATCGCCAGCGTTCCTGGCTCTTGCGCTGCAATCCAGCGTCTGCTCGCCGTAGATAAAGCTTCGGTCGTCAAGGCTGAGACGACAACGGATGTATCGAGATAAATCATCAGTACCGGTCGCTGTCTCGCATCGCGCGAACGACTTCTTCCGACAATGGCATGTCTTTCGCCACTGACTCGAGCCATTCGAGACTAACCTTTTGGCGTGGCGACTCGATAGGCACCAGTTTTGCCAAGGGCTTGCCGCGCTTCATGATTACCTGCGTCTCACCACGTGCGGCGCGTTCGACAAGGTCGCTAAGGCGGGCTTTTGCATCCGCCAGATTGATGTTTGGCATCGAGCCCTCCTGACCAAATTGTTGGTCACTTGTAGCGGGAAAACGCCTTCGCCGCAAAGCCGAAAGACAACGTCAAGTCACGACATCCGGCGTGCGCCAGCCGATATGCTGGCCGCCATCGACGGCGATCATCTGGCCTGTGACGCTTCGCGCGCCAGCCAGATACACCACTGCTGCCGCGATCTCTTCAGGTGCCACGGCGCGCCCAAGCGGAACAGCCGCCGCCTCCCGGTCAAAGAGCTCAGCCCCGTCATGAATATTGGGCAGCACAGGCCCAGGCCCCACGCCGTTGACGCGGATGCGGGGCGCAAGCGTCTGCGCCATGGTGCGGGTCGCGGCCAGCATCGCCGCCTTGCTGAGCGTGTAGGTGAAGAACTCGGGCGTCAGCTTCCAGACGCGCTGGTCGAGGATGTTGACGATGGAGCCTGTCTCGCCGGTCGGCAGCGCCGCAGCGAAGTCCTTCGCCAGCATGGACGGCGCACGGATATTGACGGAAAATTGCCGGTTCCACTGCGCCACCTCGATCGTTTGCAGTGTGTCCGCCAGGAACAGCGATGCATTGTTGACGAGCAGTGTTGGCGGACCAAAGGGCTTTGCTGCCTCCGCCATGATCCCCGCCACGGCGGCCGGGTCGGCAAGGTCGGCAACGACCACCGCAGCACGGCCGCCCTGCCCCACAAGTTCTGCCACCAGTGCCTCCGCCTCGTGACGCGAGGCATGGCAATGGATGACAACAGCATAGTTTTCCCGCGCCAGCGCCCTGACAATGGCAGCGCCGATGCGCTTCGCCCCGCCCGTGACCAGCGCTACCTTCCGCTCAACCATCCCGCTTTCCCCTCGCAGCCCGCTCAAGCATGCGACGTTCGACGTCCTTGGCGACGCGCAGCCAGCGGTAGAAAGCGTAGTTCATCGACGTCATGAAGCCATAGACACCGCGCGCGGCGTGGCGACGCATGACATAGGCCTTGAAGAAGGACGCCGGAAACTCGACGAACAGCCGCCATGTCGGCACATGCTCGCCACGCAGCGCCAGATCCGCAGCCTGTTGCGTGGTGTAGTCGTTCAGTTTCTTCATCTGGTCGCCGATAGAGCGCACCGAGAAATGGTGGATCACGCCTTTCAGGCGCTTGACGCGCGGCGGCTTGTCGAAGGCGACCCTGTCATGCACGAGGCTGTCCACGTAGCGACCGCGGTCCTTTCGGTAGAGGCGCACCGGTGCCAGCGCATAGGCCAGCGGATGCGGGTTGGCCTCGCCGGGAAAAATTTCGGCGATCCTGACCTCAAAGCCGTCCACATCTTCGGATGCCTGTGCGAGCGCCGTGCGGATTTCAGCGGCAAGATCAGCTGGCACCACTTCGTCCGCGTCGAGATTGAGCAGCCAGCGGTGGCGGCAATGGTCTTCGGCAAAGCGCTTCTGCGGACCATATCCGGGCCAGGGATTGTGGAGAATACGAACG
>JBOFUS010000374.1:0-17285 GCA_051652685.1 Beijerinckiaceae bacterium | reverse complement strand
TGGCATCCTCGGCCTTCAGCTCGGCCGGAGCGCTGGTGCGCGGCGTGCGGGAGGCCGACATGCGGCGGCTGTCTTCGATCGCCAACAATATCCGGGCCGGCTCTCTCGATGGTTTTGACAGCGGGGAGGGCGTGGCCATCGGCCAGCGGCTCGCGGATCAGCTTGGCGTGAGGGCCGGTGAGAAGCTGACACTGCTCTCGCCGAACGGCCCCGCCAGCCCCTTTGGCACCACGCCGCGCCGCAAGGTGTATTCGGTGTCGGCCGTATTCCAGATTGGCATGTCGGAGTTTGACAGCTCGTTCATCTACATGCCGCTCAAGGAGGCGCAGATCTATTTCGACCGGGACGAGGAGGTGAGCGTCATCGAACTGACGATCGACGATCCCGAACAGGCGGAGCGCGTGTCGCAACTGGCAATCGACGTCGCCGGCCGGCCCATCATCACCAGTGACTGGAAGATCAGGAACCAGACGTTTGTGGGCGCACTGGAGGTCGAGCGGAACGTGATGTTCATCATCCTGATGCTGATCGTGATGGTTGCCGCGCTCAACATCATATCCGGGCTGATCATGCTGGTGCGCAGCAAGTCGCGCGATATCGCCATCCTGCGCACCATGGGCGCGACGGAGGGCTCAATACTGCGCGTGTTCCTCATGGCAGGAGCCAGCATCGGCGTGTCGGGCACGCTGGCGGGCTTGGCCGTCGGCGTGCTGGTGGCGCGCAACATCGATGAGCTGAAGAACTTCTTCTCGATGCTCGCCGGCCGCGATCTTTTTCCTGCGACGCTCTACTTCCTCAGCCGCCTGCCGGCCGTGATCGACTGGCGCGAGGTCATCGTGGTCGTTGGCATGGCGCTGGTGCTGTCATTGCTCGCCAGCCTCTATCCCGCCTGGCGCGCGGCGAAGCTCGATCCGGTCGAGGCACTCCGCTATGAATGACGCGTCGCTCGAACTCGTTGATATCCGCCGGGGATACGGCGCGGGCGACACGCGGTTGGAGATCCTCAAGGGCGCATCGCTCAGGCTTGCGCCCGGCCAGTCCGTCGCGCTCGTCGCACCGTCAGGGGCCGGCAAATCGACGCTGCTTCATGCAGCTGGTCTGCTGGAGAAGCCCGATGCCGGCGAGGTGATGGTGGGTGACCTGCCGACGATGACGCTGGACGATGGCGGCCGCACAGCCCTGCGGCGCTCCGAGATCGGCTTCGTCTACCAGTTCCACCATCTGCTGCCGGAGTTCTCGGCGCTCGAAAACGTCATGATGCCCCAGCTGATCCGGGGGCAACCGCGCGAGGTGGCGAAGGCGCGGGCAGGCGAACTGCTGGCCTTCCTGGGTCTGGGTGCGCGTGTCGATCACCGGCCATCGGAACTGTCAGGCGGCGAGCAGCAGCGCGTCGCCATCGCGCGCGCCGTCGCCAACGCGCCGCGCGTGCTGCTGGCCGATGAACCAACGGGCAATCTTGACCCAAAGACAGCCGATCATGTGTTCCAGACCTTGCTGTCGCTGGTGAAAGCAACCGGGCTGGCGGCGCTGATCGCGACGCACAATCTCGAGCTTGCCCGCCGCATGGACCGGCGCGTGACACTCAGCGATGGGCTGGTCGTCGAACTCGACTGAAAGCTACTCGAACCGCGCCGGCATGTGTTCGCCCTGCGCCAGATTACCGAAGCGCGTCACCTCGGCATCGAACTGGAGCTCGACAGTGCCGGTGGGGCCGTGGCGCTGCTTGCCGATGATGATTTCGGCGCGGCCATGCGCGCGCTCCATGTCCTGCTGCCATTTCAGGAACTCTTCGGTGCCTTCGCGCGGCTGCTTGTTCTTGAGGTAGTATTCCTCGCGGTAGACGAACAACACGACGTCGGCATCCTGCTCGATGGAGCCCGATTCACGAAGGTCCGAAAGCTGCGGGCGCTTGTCGTCACGGTTCTCGACCTGGCGAGAAAGCTGCGACAGGGCCATCACCGGAACTTCAAGCTCTTTCGCCAAAGCCTTGAGACCTGTGGTGATTTCGGTAAGCTCCTGCACGCGGTTCTCACCCTTCTTCGACGATCCCGAGAGGAGCTGGAGATAGTCGACGATCAGCAGGTCAAGGCCGCGCTGGCGCTTCAGGCGGCGCGCGCGGGCGGTGAGCTGTGCGATGGAGATGCCACCGGTCTGGTCGATGTAGAGCGGCACCGTCTGCATGCGCCTTGCGGCTTCCACCACCTTCTCGAACTCGTGCTGCTGCACCTCGCCGCGCCGGATTTTGTAGGAGGGCACACCTGCCTGCTCTGCAATAATGCGCGTGGCGAGCTGGTCAGCCGACATTTCCAGTGAGAAAAAGCCACAGATGCCACCGTTCAGCGCGCGGCGCTTGCCGTCAGGCGACACCTCGCCCTCATAGGCCTTGGCGATGTTGAATGCGATGTTGGTGGCGAGTGCCGACTTGCCCATGCCGGGGCGGCCGGCAACGATGACGAGGTCGGAGGCCTGCAGCCCACCCATCATCCGGTCAAGATCGGAAAGGCCGGTCGAAAGGCCTGACAGGTTGCCGTCCCGCTCGAAAGCACGGGCCGCCATCTCGATGGCAATGTTCACCGAGCTGTCGAAACGCTGGAAGCCGCCCTCGAACCGGCCGCTTTCGGCAAGACCGTAGAGCTTGCGCTCAGCCTCCTCGATCTGGGTGCGCGGGGTTTCCTCAGGGCCGGACGTGTAGGCGGTGTTCGAGATTTCCTCGCCAACGAGGATGAGATTGCGGCGCAGCGCCAGATCGCGGATCGCGCGGGCGTATTCGACGGCGTTGATCACCGTTGTCGCTTCGGCTGCGAGCCTTGCAAGATACTGCGGTACGGTCAGGCCGCCGAAGTCGATGTCAGT
Organism: Beijerinckiaceae bacterium; assembly: GCA_051652685.1. Lineage (GTDB taxonomy): Bacteria > Pseudomonadota > Alphaproteobacteria > Rhizobiales > Beijerinckiaceae > JADCCX01. The sequence continues at coordinate 14,432 of JBOFUS010000374.1, read as the reverse complement.
TAGGAACATCTTCAGCGTGATCGGTGTCGCAATCTTGCCACCGCGCAGCAGCGTCGAGATCACCTCATAGACGCGCCGGTGCACGCCTTCATAGAAGTGCTCGGGCTGGAGCACATCGGCCACGCGGTCGAAAGCGTCGTTATGGACCAGAATGACGCCAAGCACCGCACGCTCCAGTTCCAGATTGTGCGGAGCGAGCTTTGGCGTGGCGTCAGCGGGAAGGCTGTGGACAAGGGAGAGCGCTGTAGACATCGGGCCACCTTCGACCATCGGCTGATTCGCTGCAACGCGCTGTCGAACAATCAGCCACAATCCACAGGCCCACTGTGGAAGGGAAATCAGTGCTTGACGGTTTCAGTACCAACAAAAAAGCCCGGCTTTCGGCCGGGCTTTCTTCCATCAATGGTTGCTCAGCGGTCGCGGTCCCGATCACGGTCGCCGCCGGCTTCCGCAAGCGCTGCTCCGATCTCGAGACCCAGATCATCGAGGTTGCCGTCGTCGCGATCACTCATGATGGTCTCGCCCATGGATTGACGGTCGGCCTCTTCGGCGGAACGGGCGACGTTGACCGTCACCTTCACTTCGACTTCCGCGTGCAGCGATATTGGCACCGCATGCAGGCCGAGCGTCTTGATCGGCTGTTGCAGCGTGATCTGGCTGCGGGCGACTGTGAAGCCATTGTTGGTCAGCACATCGGCGATGTCGCGGGTGGCGACGGAGCCGTAGAGCACGCCCGATTCGCCAGCCTGCCGAATGAGGACAACGCTCACGCCATCAAGGCTTTCGGCCACCTTCTGGGCATCCGCACGCGCTGCAAGGTTGCGGGTTTCAAGCTGGGCCTTCTGCTTGTCAAAGACGGCCTTGTTGCCCTCGGTGGCGCGCAGCGCCTTGCCGCGGGCCAGCAGGAAATTGCGGGCGTAGCCGGGGCGCACGTTGACGATCTCGCCCATCTGGCCAAGCTTGGCGACGCGTTCGAGCAGGATGACTTCCATATTCTTTCTCCTTCTTTCTGCAGTTCAATCGGGGGATGAGATGTTTCGGCGGGCAAGGACACGGTCTCGCCAGCCAAAAAGCGCTTCGGCAAGTCCCGCGAACAGCATGAGAAGCGCGGGCAGGCCAACAAACAGGGTGAGGGCCCAAAGCCCTGTGAGCACGGCCGAGCGGCCTGTCATGTCGCGCGTTGCGTCGTGGGTCGCAGCATATCCGAGTGCGATGAACGCGATCAGCAGCGTTACACCGACAAGCTCCAGCGCGAGGCCGAGGTAATTGTCCATACCAGCGCCAAACAGCGCGGCAACCGCAAGCGGAGCCGCGAAGAAGGGCAGGCGCATCGCCGGGACCGGCGTCCAGCCGCCCGGCAGCTTGCCCGAACGCTGGGTGGCTTTTGCTGCCAGCCAGATATTGAGCATGTAAATCAGCGCCAGGACGCAGGCCGACACAGGCGCAACGGCGTTGGCGTAAGCCTGGATGAAAGCCTGTGGATCCTGCCCGCGGAGCGCGGGGAGGGGCGCATCGGCGCTAACCCCGCTCATCACGCGGTAGACCAGCTCGGACTGGCGCAGCAAATGCTCCTTCAGGAGCACGAAATCGAAGCTGATGGAAAAGGCTCCGATCAACGTTGCCAGAGCGGCATATAGCGCCGCACCCCCGGCAAGCAGGCCAACCAGCCAGCCGCCCGCCAAAGGCCTGCGCCAGACGACATGCGCCGCGAGAAAGGAGGGAACCATTACGAGTATTGCGAAAACGACGCCGGCGGAGCCCCGGAAAATGGTGGCCAGCGCGGCGGATGTCAGCGCGCCGCCAAGCAGCGCCACCAGCGGATGCCAGCTCATCGCAGCGATCATCAGGGGCAGCGGCGCAATGATTGCCAACATTGCTCCTGCGCCATAGCCCGCAGCAGCGGCGGCTGCGAGCAGCACCGATGCAAAACCCGCAAGTGCGGCGATGGCGATCAAAGTGGTCATCACTGTTCCAGCTGTCCCGGTCTGCCGAAGGCGAACGGTTAGGGCCACGGTGGGCCCAACCCTGCCGGCGGGCGGGCCTCCCGTAGAGGTTCCCGACCGACGGTCGATTTATGGTTCAGGACCGGCCAACTGTGCCGGTCCTGCTTGTCTCAATCCGCTGTCAGCGGAGAAGGCTTGTCCTGCGCATCCGCCGTTAGCGGATGACGTAAGGCAGCAGCCCCAGCACGCGGGCGCGCTTGATGGCCTGCGATAGCTCACGCTGCTTCTTGGCGGAAACCGCCGTGATGCGCGAAGGCACGATCTTGCCGCGCTCGGAGATGTAGCGCGAAAGCAGCTTCACGTCCTTGTAGTCGATCAGCGGCGCGTTGGCGCCAGAGAACGGGCAGGTCTTCTTGCGGCGGAAAAACGGGCGACGTCCGGAACCAGAGCTCATCGTGCATCCTCCCCGCCGTCAAAGCCGAAACCGGGACCATCGTCGCGGCGCTCGGTGCGCTCACGCTCGCGGCGCTCTTCCTTCTCGCGGCGCTGCATCATCGCCGAAGGGCCGTCCTCGAGCGCCTCGACCTTGATGGTCATGAAGCGCAGCACGTCTTCGTTGATCTTCATCTGCCGCTCCATCTCGAATACGCCCTTGGCCGGCGCATCGATGTTGAAGAGTGCGAAATGCGCCTTGCGGTTCTTTTTGATCCGGTATGCGAGCGATTTGACGCCCCAGTATTCCATTTTCGTCACGCGCCCGCCTGCCGCTTCGATCACCGCCTTGTACTGGTCGGTCATCGTCTCGACTTGCTGCGCTGACACGTCCTGTCGCGACAGGAACACGTGTTCATACAATGGCATAACCGCCTCTTTCTCTCTCTTAACCCGCCCGACCTCTTGGTCGAACGCCTCGCAATTGCCCGGCGCGGAGCCCTTCGAGCCCTTGGTGGAGGAGGCCCGATGAACCAGTGACGAAGGCGGAGACACGGGAGGACGGACCAGAGATCCTGTCGCAGGACGACCCTCCGTTCAGCCTCCGGCCGAACAGCGAAGCGGCGCGTATGTGCGAGATCAGCGAAAAAGGCAAGACGCAATCAACAACGCGCGATCAACACGCGCCGGTCACCGGATTGCCTTTCGGCTCAACTTCCACCATAGACCCGCCCGTCGGCGCAGCATAGCGCCGCCGCCGGTTTAGCTCAGCGGTAGAGCAGCGGTTTTGTAAACCGAAGGTCGGGGGTTCAATCCCCTCAACCGGCACCATTTCTTGCCCATCAACTGAAATCAGGGGTCGACCGCCATTCGATACGGCAGTCCGGCTACAGTCGTTCTTGACAAGGATCGTCGTGCCGTGTCGTGCGACACGGTCAAGAAATACAGAACGAGCGCAACCGATGATCACCACCGCATTCGTGTTTCCGGGGCAGGGCAGCCAGGCTGTTGGCATGGGCAAGGCGCTCTTTGATGCCTACCCCTCGGCGCGCGCCGTGTTCGATGAAGTGGACGCGGCGTTGTCGCAGAAGCTCTCTGCATTGATCTTCGACGGGCCACTCGATGAACTGACACTGACCGCCAATGCCCAGCCGGCGTTGATGGCGGTCAGCCTCGCTGCGTTGCGCGTGCTTGAGGTGGAAGCAGGTCTCAACCTGAGGGCCCACGCCCACTGCGTCGCCGGCCATTCGCTCGGCGAGTACTCGGCGCTTGCCGCTGCAGGTTCTCTGGCAATCACCGATGCCGCCCGGCTGCTCCGGGTACGGGGCGACGCCATGCAGAAAGCGGTTCCCGTAGGCAAGGGCGCGATGGCCGCGCTGCTGGGCATGGATTTCGCGGCGGCCACAGCCCTTGCGGCGGAAGCGGCGCAGGGTGAGGTCTGTGACGCTGCAAACGACAATGGCGGGGGGCAGGTCGTCATCTCCGGCGACAGGACTGCTGTCGAGCGTGCCATCGCGCTGGCTCCCGAGCGCGGAGCGAAGCGTGCCCTGCCGCTGCCTGTGTCCGCTCCCTTCCATTGCCGGCTGATGCAGCCTGCCGCCGAAGCAATGGCGGAGGCTTTGGCCAAGGTGCGGATCGTACCGCCGGTGGTTCCGCTCGTCGCCAACGTCAAGGCGGGCTTCGTGTCTGATCCGGCAGAGATCGTTGATCTGCTGGTGCGCCAGGTGACAGGCACCGTCCGCTGGCGCGAAAGCGTCGCCTTTATGGCGGGCGAGGGCGTGGTGCGCTTCGTCGAGGTTGGCTCCGGCAAGGTGCTGGGCGGCCTCATCAAGCGCATCGCTGACGGCGCATTCACGGTCGCTATTGGCCAGCCGGCCGATGTCGTGGCCTTTTCCATCACCTGAGAAAGTCGCTCTTCATGTTTGATCTGGCAGGAAAGAATGCGCTGGTTACCGGTGCATCCGGTGGCATCGGCGCAGCCATCGCCGAGGCGTTGCACCTGCAAGGCGCGACGGTGACGCTGTCCGGCACGCGGCGTCCCGCGCTGGAAGAACTGGCGGCGAAGCTCGGGACGCGGGTGCATGTCGCCGTCGCTGATCTTGCTGACAGAACCTCGGTGGAGACGCTGGTGCCTGCTGCGGAGGCTGCGATGGGCAGCGTCGACATTCTGGTCAACAACGCCGGCCTGACCCGCGACGGGCTGTTCATGCGCATGAAGGACGACGACTGGGACAAGGTGATCGCGGTCAATCTGACGGCGGGGTTCATACTCTCCCGCGCCGTCCTGCGCGGCATGATGAAGCGGCGTCACGGGCGCATCATCGGGATCACCTCGGTCGTCGGCGTCACCGGCAACCCGGGGCAGGGCAACTACGCTGCCTCCAAAGCGGGGATGATCGGCATGTCGAAGTCGCTGGCGGCCGAGGTTGCGAGCCGCAACATCACCGTCAATTGCATCGCGCCAGGCTTTATCGAAACGGCCATGACGGCGGAACTGAACGACAAACAGAAGGAAGGTATCCTCGGGGCCGTCCCGATGGGCCGACTGGGAGCAGCATCCGAAATTGCCGCGGCGGCTGTCTATCTCGCGTCGGTCGAGGCCGCCTACGTCACCGGGCAGACGCTGCACGTCAACGGCGGCATGGCGATGATATGATCGCGCTCGTGTTCGGATGAGCAATCCCGGAATTGCCAGAACGGGTCGTTCCGGCTTATATGGCGACAGACTTTCGGAAGGTGTGGATGTCGGGAGAAGCGCTCAACCCCGAGCTTGCGGCGACAGCTGCGATGCAGCCGCCGCCTCCGTCAAGCGGCAGGCGATGGTCCCCGCGTGGCGCAAGGGAAGCCATGCAGCCCGAACGGCCACCCGCGCCGCCGCCGCCCCGGCGTCCGCATGGGCGCGGCTTTCTGGGCCGTGTCAGTGCATTCCTGACCTTTCTGGTGTTTCTGTCCATCGGCGGCGTGATTGCCTTCATGTACGGTCAGAGCGTGCAGCAGGCCCCGGGGCCGCTGCAGCAGGACAAGGTGGTCTTTATCCCGCGCGGCAATGGCCCCACCGACATCGCTGACATCCTGGAGCAGGAGGGCGTGATATCGAACGCCCGTGCCTTCGAGCTTTTCCATTTGCTTGCCGGGAGACCTGCGCTGAAGGCGGGCGAATATCAGTTCAAGCAGGCCTCCAGCCTGACCGACGTGCGCGACGTTCTGTCTCGTGGACGTTCGATCGAGCATTCCATGACGGTGCCGGAAGGTCTGACGAGCGAGCAGATCGTGCAGCGTTTGCGCGAGAACGAGATCCTGGTCGGCGAGATCCGGACGATTCCCCGCGAGGGCGCGCTTCTGCCGGACACCTACCGGTTCGAGCGCGGCACGAGCCGCGAGCAGCTCCTGCTGCGCATGGAGAGCAGCCAGCGTCGCATGCTTCAGGAAATCTGGTCGCGCCGGAGCCCGGACATTCCGGTCAAGACTCCTGCTGATCTTGTGATCCTTGCCTCCATCGTCGAGAAAGAAACAGGCCGCGCTGATGAGAGGCCTCGTGTCGCCTCGGTGTTTATCAACCGGATCAACCGGGGCATGCGGCTGGAGTCGGATCCGACGATCATTTACGGGCTTGTGGGCGGAAAGGGCTCGCTCGGCCGGGGTATCCTCGCCACCGAGATCCGCCAGCCGACACCTTACAACACCTATGTCATCAATGGCCTACCACCCGGTCCTATCGGAAATCCGGGCCGTGCGGCGCTGGAGGCGACGGCCAACCCATCCCGAACCCGCGATATCTTCTTCGTGGCGGACGGCACAGGTGGCCACGCCTTCGCCGAGACGTACGAGCAGCACCAGCGCAACGTCGCGCGCTGGCGGCAGATCGAAAGTGGCGGTGCTGCGCCAGCGCTCGCGCCGGTTCCCGCTCCTGCCCCTGCCACGCCGCCAAACGCGGCTCCGCAGGGTCGACCTGGACAGCAGCGCTCCGATGTCGGTCCATCAACATCGTTTCAGCCCGCCACGGCTGTGACCGAGGCGACGCCATTCCGTATTCCTCAACCGCGGCTCGAGGTTTTCTCGGCCTTCACGGATCCCGTTTCACCTTCTGGCGCGTTTGTTGATCAACCTGCGTCGACGACCGGTGGCGGTGTGGAAAGCTTCCCCGTCGCGCCTGGCCGCCGCCAGTCGATGCGGCAGAATGCGGCGCAGGCGGGAGCGGGCACATCCGGCCCGGCACCGGTCATTGAGGCCGAGCCTTTGCTGCCGGAAGCCGGTGCCAATGCTGCAGCCGCTGCAACACGGCGCGGCCCCGCCCGGGGCTTCGACGCCGTCGAAGGAACGACGCGTGATCCGCTGCGCAACAAGACCTTCGATCTGAACTCGCCCAAGACCGTTCCGGTTCTGCGCTGATCCCGGACGCCATATGACCCTCAGCAGCATGACCGGGTTCGCCCGCGCAGCCGGCGCTCGCGGCGAAGCGTCATGGGTCTGGGAACTGAAATCCGTCAATGCCAAGGGCCTCGACCTGCGCCTTCGATTGCCTGCAGGTCTCGACGGTGTGGAAGCTGAGGCACGGCGTATGCTCGGTGCGGTCATCGCGCGGGGAACCGTTTTCGCCGCGCTTGATCTCACCCGGCCAAGCCGCGCCGCCGAACCGCGAATCAACGAAGCGTTGATCGCCCGATTGTCAGTTGCACTCTCCGAGGCTGCCGCGAAAGCGGGCTTGCCTGCGCCGGGCCTCGAAGCCTTGATGGGCATCAAGGGCGTGGTCGAGATTGCCGAGGAGGCGGAAAGTGACAGTGAACGCGAGGCTCTGACGGCAGCGCTTCTCTCGTCACTCGAGGATGCCGTCGTGGCGCTGGTGGCGAGCCGACAGGGCGAGGGAGCAGCACTTTGCGACATCCTTTCCGAACGGATCGGCAGCATTGCAGAATTGACGGCGGAGGCCGAGCGCGCACCTGCCCGCACACCGGAAGCCGTACGCGAGCGGCTGAAGCGTCAGATCACCGAGCTCATCGGCGCGCATGAAGGCTTCGATCCGCAGCGCCTGCATCAGGAAGCGGTGCTGATTGCCGTCAAGGGCGACGTGCGTGAGGAAATCGACCGGCTCGTTGCCCATGTGGCGCAAGTCCGGGAGTTGCTCGCGCGCGGGGGCGCAGTCGGCAGGCGGCTGGATTTCCTCGCACAGGAGCTTGGACGCGAGAGCAACACATTATGCGCAAAGGCGCAGGATTCGGGATTGACCGCCATCGGGCTCGCGTTGAAGACGCTCGTCGAACAGTTTCGGGAGCAGGTCCAGAATGTCGAGTGAGGCGCTGGTGGCGAGGGCAACCGACGTGACGGGAAGATCCGGCGTCATGCTCGTGATCGCTTCGCCTTCGGGGGCCGGCAAATCAACGCTGAGCCGCATGCTGCTGCAGCAGGACCGCGCCATCAACATGTCGATCTCCGCGACGACGCGCCCACGACGACCGAGCGAAGTGGACGGGTTCCACTACCACTTCGTCAGCCGTACACGGTTTGAATCGATGCGCGCTGGCGGAGAACTTCTGGAATGGGCCGAGAATCACGGCAATCTCTACGGGACGCCGCGTGCGCCAGTGGAGCAGGCGATCGCTGAAGGGCGCGATTTGCTCTTCGACATCGACTACAAGGGCACGCTGCAACTTTATGAAAAGATGCGCCCGAACATTGTGAGCATCTTCATTCTGCCGCCAAGTGCTGCCGCGTTGAAGGCCCGGCTCGAACGGCGGGCCGAAGACAGCGCACAGGTGATCAACCGTCGCCTGAAAACGGCGCTGACTGAACTCAATCACTGGCATTGCTTCGATCATATCGTCGTCAACGACGATCTTGACGCGACTTTCCAGACGCTGCGCGGCATCCTGGCGGCCGGCCGGTCAGCAACCTCACGCAACGGCCAGCTTGGCGCGCTGGCCGAAAGCATGGAGCGCGATCTGGCGTCGATGGTCCTGCCCGACGACGGAGCCTGATCTCAGGCCGGTTTCCGCCGCACGACACCGTCCTTGATGAACATCTCGAAGGGCGTGGTTCCCTGGGCGCTGCCGTCCTTGGCGCGCCAGCGGCCATTCATGCACCAGATGCCACCGTCCCTGGGCACAGCGTCGAAACTCGCCTCGTTCTGGAAAACAGGGCCGGCAGGATCCTTGACGGAGAAATCCGTGAGGCAACGTCCTTCCGAGACGATGGGCCGGTAGCCATCGATCATGTATCCGCCGCCGCCCGTGCTCTCAAACGGATTCACGAGGGGCGGCCATTGGCTCATGTCGGCCTGAGCCAGCGCCAGCGGTGCGCCAAGCGTGACAGCAGCAAGAAAAAGCAGGGTTTGGCGATGGCAGTTCATGACGGGCTCCTCCGGATGGGACCCCCTCGTTACCCGCCAGTCTCCATTCTGGATGCGGGGACGAGCACCGTTTCGCCGAACACGGGTGCAAACGCCTCGCGCAGAGCAATGTCTGCATCCTCCAGGGTCGCCGTCAGGCCCAGATCGGCAAGACTTGTGACGCCGAAGTGTTGCTCCGCCACACCACAGGGCACGATGCCGGTGAAATGCGAAAGCTCCGGCTCCACATTCAGCGACACACCGTGGAACGTCACCCATCGCCGCACGCGGATGCCGATGGCGGCGATCTTGTCCTCGGCCATGCTGCCATCAATGCCGCGTGGTTTTTCCGGCCGGCGGACCCAGACGCCGACGCGGTCCTGCCGGCGCTCGGCCGTGACATTGAAGTGGCCAAGCGCGCCGATCAGCCACGCCTCAAGCGCCGCAACGAACCGGCGGAGATCCTTGCCCCGGTGTTCGAGGTTCAGCATTGCATAGGCCACGCGCTGCCCCGGCCCATGATAGGTGTATTGACCGCCGCGCCCGCTTTCGAACACCGGGAAACGGCTGTGGAGAAGATCGGCTGCCTTCGCACTTGTGCCGGCGGTGTAGAGCGGGGGATGTTCGACAAGCCAGATGCGTTCGGGCGTCCCACCCTCGGCGATGGCCGCGACGCGCGCCTCCATCTCGGCAACGGCATCAGCGTAGGATGTCAGTCCGGGCTCCACCACCCATTCGGGTGGGGCGTGACCCGCCGCTGCATGCATTCCGGTGGTGGACGTTTCTCGCAACATTAACCCCGCATTGACCATGACAGCCGATAGTCCGTCCGAAGCAGTTACGGCAAGCGGCGCGCGAATCGCGCCAGACAGGATCAAGTTCAGGTGGCCACTCTCGACAAGGTTTCGGTGGATGTTTCCGTGGTTCTCGGGCGTTCGCGCATGCCAATCCATCAGCTTTTGCGCATGGGTCGTGGCGCGGTGATCGAGCTTCAATCGGGCGAAGAGGACGAGGTCGAGATCCTCGCCAATGATATGCCTGTCGCCCGCGGCCTCGTCGTGGTGCAGGGAAACCGCATTGCCATCGAGATCCGCGAACTGATCAAACGCCCCTCTGGTCTGGACAGCTGATAAAAAGCGCTTGTCAGGCGAGGGGGGCTTTGCTACCCCGCGTCAACCTTGAATTGCGGTCGTGGCGGAATTGGTAGACGCACTACCTTGAGGTGGTAGCGCCGAGAGGCGTGATGGTTCGAGTCCATTCGTCCGCACCAAAAACCCCGTACGCGAAAGCTGCGGGGTTTTTTGTTGCATGAACGGGATCAGGCTGCCCTCAGACCGTTGCCTTCACGACACGAAAACCCTCCGCTGACGACACCCGCAGAAACTCCGGCAGCATCGCCGCCGTCTGTGCGCGGATGTCATGGAGTAGAACGATACCCTTGCGTGCGCGGCGCAGCCTGCCCATCAACAGATGAAGCTGTGCCTGCGGCGACATGACGTTCCAGTCGCTGGCCCACAGATCCGCACCCCAGACCGACATGTCGCGCCTCGACAGCTCCGCCAGCAGTGGCGGGGTATCGGCGAAGCCTGGAAAGCGGAAAAAGGGCGCAACGGCACTGCCCGTGGCCTGCGCGATGGCGTCACGGCCTTCCTCGATCTCGCGCACGCCGCGCTCGAAGGAGATGCCTGGCATGGTCCAGGGGTGATTGAGGGTGTGGTTCGCGACTGTGTGACCCGAGGCGACAATGCGCCGGGCGACGTTTGGATTCGCCCGCGCGTTGCGGCCGATCATGAAGAACACGGCCCTGGCACCGGCGCGATCCAGTGAATCAAGAATCGGCAGCGTCGTGGCGGGCAGGGGGCCGTCGTCGAAGGTCAGGACAATCTCGCCATCGGCCAGTGGCAGCGTGTCGGCATACTGCTTGCGACCGTAGCGTGGCGCCCCGGCGCTTGCAACGCGAAGCGACCTCTCTGTCGCGGCGGTGGCTGGCGGAACTGGCGAAACCGCCAGTCCGCCAAGCATCAGACCGGCGGTCCGGCGGGTGGGGAATCGGTCAGCGCGCTTCACGTCCATGAGAGTGGGGAATACCTGTTTGCCATCGCGTTTGCAGTTCCCTAGACACCACACATGACCAATTTCCATTGACAAGCCGTCGATTGGTTCCGGAGGGCGCAGGCACATGAACGACACTGCCGACGCCACCAGGACAGAAGCGCCGCCCGAGCTCCTTCTCCGGGACGCGGAGGACGACATCGACATGGCCTTTGTCAGGGCCGTGCATGACGCGCTTCTTGCCAGCGATGCCCGGCGAATCATGGAACTTGCCGGCGATCTGCACGAGGCCGACCTCGGCGCGCTGATCGAGCATCTCGTCGCTGAAGACCGGCCGAAGCTGATCGCTCTCATGGGCCGCGATTTCGACTTCGCGGCGTTGACCGAAGTCGATGACGCTGTCCGCGAGGAAATTCTCGACGAGTTGCCCAATGAGGCCATCGCCGAAGGCGTCAAGGATCTCGATTCCGACGACGCGGTCTACATCCTCGAGGACCTGACGGAGGAAGACCAGCGCGAGGTTCTGGCGCAGCTGACGGTCGAGGACCGGGTATCGCTCACCAAGAGCCTCGACTATCCGGAGGGTTCCGCCGGACGGCGCATGCAGAGCGAATTCATCGCCGTGCCGCCGTTCTGGTCGGTCGGCCAGACCATCGATTTCATGCGCGAGACGGCTGACCTGCCAGATCGCTTCTACAACCTTTTCGTGGTCGATCCCGCGTACAAGCTGGTCGGCCTTGTGGCGCTCGACAGGTTGCTGCGCACCAAACGCCCTGTCCTCATCGAAGATTTGATGGAGGAGCCGGAGCAGACTGTCGCCGCCACCGACGAGCAGGAAGAGCCGGCGCGGCTTTTCCGCACCTACAACCTCGTTTCGATTCCCGTGCTCGACGAAGGGGAGCGGCTGGTTGGCGTGCTGACCTTCGACGATATCGTCGATCTTCTCGACGAGGAAGCAGATGCCGAAATCAAGGCGCTCGGCGGCGTCAAGGCCGAGGAAGAGATCTCCGACACGGTCTGGACCATTGCCAAGAGCCGATTCACCTGGCTGCTGGTCAATCTCTTCACTGCAATCCTCGCATCAGGCGTCATCGCGATGTTCGAGAAATCACTGAAAAGCATGGTGGCGCTCGCAGTGCTTATGCCGATCGTCGCCTCGATGGGCGGCAATGCCGGCACGCAATCGATGACGGTGGCGGTGCGCGCACTCGCCACACGCGAGATCGACCGGGCGAACGCCATGCGCGTCGTGCGCCGTGAAATGACGGTCGGCCTGCTCAATGGCCTGGCTTTTGCGGTGATCATGGCGGCGGTGGCCATCGCCTGGTACGGCCCTGTCGAGATTGGCGCGGTCATTGGCCTCGCCATCATTATCACGCTGGCAGCCGCGGCACTTGGCGGCGTGGTGATCCCGCTCATGCTGGAGCGTGCCGGCGTGGACCCGGCAGTTGCCTCCGGTCCTCTTGTCACGACGGTGACGGATGTGGTCGGTTTCTTTGCGTTTCTCGGCATCGCAACGCTCTGGTTCGGGCTCGGCTGATGGCATCGTCAAGCATTTTTCAATGCGGAGATGTCATTCAAGGTCTCAGGTTAGTAACCGAACGTGGAAAGTCGGCCTGATGGAGCGCGCGCGCGACATTCTTCACACCTTCGCTGGCGGAGGGGCGTCTGTGGACCAGGTTCATGCGGCCGTCTGCCTCGACATCATCGAGAACGTCGGATCGACACGTGCAAGCATCTGGTACTTCGATGACCTGGGAAAAATCCTCGCCTGCGCGCATCTTGCAGACCGGCGCAACCCATCCGCCGGTGCGGGCGGAATTCTTCGCCGGGAGCTTTTCACAGCATATTTTGATGCTGTGACGGCCAGCCCCTTCGTCCGCGCAGACGACGCCGAGACCAATCCAGCCACGGCCTGCTTCACGCGGGACTATCTGAGACCCAATGATATCAAGGCCATGCTGGACCATGTCATCCAGATCAATGGCGAGGCTTTGGCTGTACTGTGCTGCGAAGAATGCGCGGCCATGCGGGAATGGTCGCGGCACGATCATGAGTATCTGGGTGCCATGGCCGCGCTTCTCAAGCTGAGCTTCCAGATGCAAATGGTGGCGCAGCGGCGGGCACAACCGGCGGCCTGATCCACCGCCAGGGTCTTGCCGCACGGCCCCGACGATACATATCCGAACAACAGGCCCTTGTCCCCGGCGGGACGGTTGCGCGCCGGGAGTGTTTATATGAGCACGGAAGCGACGGGCGGCGGTGCCGCGATCAGGACGAGCATCGTTCTTCTGTCGGCGACAATACTTGCATTGATCGTTGCCAACTCGGTGCTGGGGCCTGCGTACAAGAGCGCACTGGCGACGCCGATTGGCTTCGACTTTGGCCCGATCCATCTCAAGTTCACTGTGAAGGACTGGGTGAAGAACGCGCTTATGGCGGTGTTTTTTCTTCTGGTCGGGCTCGAGATCAAGGCGGAGTTCCGTGAAGGAGCCCTGGCAGATCCCGCGCGGGCTGTGTTGCCCTTCATTGCCGCATTCGGGGGTATGGCCGTTCCGGCCTTCATCTACCTCGGCATCACCTACGGGCCGGATGATCTCGACCGCGGATGGGCAATCCCTTCCGCCACCGATATTGCCTTTGCTGTTGGCGTCATGGGACTGCTCGGGCGGCTGGTGCCCGGATCGTTGCGCGCCTTTCTGCTGGCGGTTGCCGTCATCGATGATCTGGGTGCCATTCTCGTGATCGCGCTGTTTTACACCGGCACGCTGAAGGCTTGGGCAATCCTCGGCTGCGCGCTTTGCTTGCTGGCGCTGACAGTGATGAACCTGAAAGGCGTGGCAAGGCTTTGGCCATACCTCACCATGGGCTTTGTGCTGTGGTTCTTCACACTCCAGTCCGGCATCAACGCGACACTGGCGGGCGTGCTGACGGCGGCGTTCGTTCCGCTACGGATCGGCGACAAATCGCCGCTTCACGCGCTTGTCCACCGGCTGCATGCGCCAGTGAATTTCGGCATCATGCCAGTCTTTGCCTTCGTCGCCGCCGGCGTTTCGCTCAAAGGGCTCAGTCTCGCGAGCTTCGGCCAGCCGCTCACGCTTGCCGTGATGGCCGGCCTCACGCTTGGCAAGCCGATCGGTATTTTCGGGTTTGTCTGGCTGTCGGTGCGGTCAGGTATCTCGGTTTTGCCACAGAATGTGTCCTGGGGGCACATTCTCGGCGCTGGTTGTCTTGCGGGAATCGGCTTCACGATGAGCCTGTTCGTTGGCGCACTCGCATTTTCTGATGAGGCGTTGCTGGACCAGGTTCGGCTGGGCGTCCTCGTCGGTTCCGCTCTCTCCGCCATCGTTGGCGCAGGTGTGCTCTATGCCACGCGGCGTCGGGTCGGCTGAAGGAATGAAGGCGCTTCTGCTTGATCGTTGGGCGGAACTCGGGCAGCATCGGACCGCGCGGTCGGGGCGGCGGCGTCCGGAGAAGATTTAAATGTTCTGGCGTCGCCTTTTTATCTGCCTGCTGCTGCTTGCAGCGGCACCTGCCATCGCTCTCGAACAGCGTATTGCGGACCGGCTGTTCCTCATTCCCGATCCGGCCAGCAACCGCATCCAGTTCCAGATGATTGTGCAGGCGGGCTCGGCCGATGAAACGAACCCCGCCGAATGGGGAATCGCGCATTACCTCGAGCA
>JBOFUS010000373.1:0-1530 GCA_051652685.1 Beijerinckiaceae bacterium | reverse complement strand
CGGTCGAGCACCGTGAGCCCTGCCCACAGCAGCAACAGCAACAGACCGCCGGCGACGCACCAGACGAAAACGACATGCGCCCGGCCGGCGATCGCATCGCTCGGGCTGTAAATTGACGAAGGCGCGACACGGTCAGGCTTGAACATGGCTTTGGATGCGATTCCTCCGGAGAAACCCGGACAGACACCCTTCTATGGGAGCGAGGTTTACGGCGCCTTAACCATGGCCGGGCGACACCATCGGCTGGATTGGAGCGCCCATGACCGCCGGTACTTCCATCACTTCGGCCGCTCATTCCTTGGCCGCTCCTGCCGCAGCCACACCTGGCGTGCGGGCGCCGGGCGCTCCCGGCCATCCGGCAGCTGATCTGCGACGTCTTGCGGCGCGCCTCTCCGGCGCGCCGGATCAGGAGCGTGGCCTTGGCGACGACGCAGCGGGCCTGCCCGGTCCGGCCCTCGTCCGCGAGATCGGCGAACGATACGGCATCGAGATCATCCTCGCCCATCGCGTGCTCGCCGATCTTTCCCCGCGCGATTGCCCGGCGGTGCTCGTCCTCAGGGATGGCGGTAGCCGCTTCCTGCTGGAGATAGCGGCGGACAACGGACTTCTTCTGGCCGGTCGCGCGGGCGTGCCCGAGCGCACGACGGTCGCCGCACTCGAGCCCTTCGTCACCGGCGGAATCTTCATGGGCCGCAGGCTGGAAGCCGAGGCCGTGGAGCCCGCAGGTGTTGCGCAGAAGGCTGCCTTGCGCACGCCTGACGTGGTCAACCACATGTCCGGTTCGTCGTTCGATGCACGCTTCGGACCCGTGATCGGGGCGCTGCTTGCAGCCTGCGCCGAACAACGTTCACTGGTGGTGTCGCTTGCCATCGCTGCCTTTCTTTCTGGCCTCATCGGCCTCATGGTGCCGGTCTTCACCATGGTCGTTTTCGACCGGGTCATCCCCCACGGCGCTTTCGAGACGCTTTGGGCACTGATTATCGGCGTCACGCTGCTCCTTGGCGTCGATCTGGCACTTCGCCATGTCCGCCATGCGCTCAGCGACGCGATGTCCATCCGCGCGGCGCGCGATCTGGGGGGACGCTTCTTCAGCCGGCTGCTGCACGCGCCTCTGGCAGAAGCGCCGCGCAACGCCGGCGGGCTGGTGCAGCCCTATCAGGAGATGCGCCAGGCGGCGCAAATGGCCCCGCCCTTCGTGGCCGGACTGCTGGTCGATCTGCCCTTCTTCCTCCTGACTGTTGCCTTCATGGCGTCGCTGGGTGGCTGGATCGCGCTCATCCCGGTTGTCGGTGCGCTTGCCATCTTCCTATTGAACTACTTTACCCATCTCGCGGCGCGGCCACACGCGGCACTCGAGGCGCGGCTTTCCGACCGCCAGAACCATGCGCTCATCGAGGCCGCCGCTGCCAAGGAGACCGTCCAGGTGACGGGTGCCGGCCCCGGTTTGCTTGCCCGCTGGGAGGAGCGCACGGAGGCTGGCGCTCTTGCCGGCCACAGCGCACGCGGCCTCGCCCATCTTGCAGCCCATGG
>JBOFUS010000372.1:0-1851 GCA_051652685.1 Beijerinckiaceae bacterium | reverse complement strand
CGGAAATGCTTTCAGCACGGCCTGCACCAGCGGATCGGCCTGGCGCAGGTCCTGCGCGGCGCGGTGTTTTGCATCGCTGATCTCGCGCAGCGTTGGTGCGCCTTCGGTATTGGACAGGGCCACGGCCCAGCGCCTGCCGGTCCATTCCTGCAGTTTGCGCGATAGCCGCTGCGCCAGCGATGGATCGCCATCAGGAGCGAGCGCGAACTCCATCAGGCCATCCTCGAAACGCACGAGGCGCACCTGTTTCTCAAGATCGCCAACCAGCAGGGGATCGCGCTTTTCCCGCGCCAGCGCGACCAGCGCCTCGAAGCTTGCGATGCGCATCTGCGGTTGCGTGTTCGGGCGCGAAACGGGTTCGGCCGTCTGTGCCGCCATCACCGGCCTGGCAACCGCCTGTGCCGAAGCGCCGCCCGATCCTCCGCCACGCGGGGCGGGTGTTCCGCCCGGGAGGGAGGCACCTGCAGCGCTGTCGCGCAGCATGCGGAGTGCCTCGTCCGGCGTTGGCAGATCGGCCGCATAGGCGAGCCGAACCACCAGCATCTCCGCCGCCACGATGGGGCGCGGCGAGGTCTGCACCTCGGGCATGCCCTTGGTCAGGATCTGCCAGGCGCGGGTAAGCGCGCGGATGGAGAGTTCGGCGGCGAAGTCCTTGCCCCGGCGGCGCTCCGTTTCCGACAACGTCGGATCGTCGGCCGCACCGGGTGCCACCTTGAGCCGCGTCACGGTGTGCACGTATTCAGCCACGTCGGCGATGATGCTGGCAGGCTCCGCACCTGAGTCATACTGGGACTTCAGCTCCGCCAGCGCCGGCTTGATATCGCCGCGCATGATCAGCTCGAACAGGTCGATGACGCGGCCACGGTCGGCAAGGCCCAGCATGTCGCGCACCTGCCCCACCTCGATCTCGCCGGCGCCGTGGGCAATGGCCTGATCCAGCAGCGAGAGACTGTCGCGCGCCGAGCCCTCGCCCGCCCGCACGATCAGGGCCAGAGCGTCCCCGGAGATCGTGACGCCCTCTTTGGCGCAGATGTCGGCGAGGTATTTGATCAGCAGGCCAGCATCGATGCGTTTCAGGTCGAAGCGCTGACAGCGCGAGAGCACCGTCACCGGCACCTTGCGGATCTCGGTTGTGGCGAAGAGAAATTTCACATGGGGAGGTGGCTCTTCCAGCGTCTTCAGGAGCGCATTGAAGGACGCCGTCGAGAGCATGTGCACCTCGTCGATGATGTAGACCTTGTAGCGCGCATAGGCCGGGCGGTAGCGCACGGCCTCGATGATTTCGCGGATATTGTCGACGCCGGTGTTGGATGCCGCGTCCATCTCGATCACGTCGATATGGCGGCTGTCGATGATCGATTCGCAGTGCCTGCCAAGAACCGGCATCTCGATGGTCGGTTTCGTCACCGATCCGTCGGACATTTCATAGTTGAGGGCGCGTGCGATGATGCGTGCCGTCGTCGTCTTGCCGACACCACGGACACCCGTGAAGATATAGGCCTGATGGATGCGGTCGATGGCGAAGGCGTTGCGCAGGGTGCGCACCATGGCCTCCTGTCCGATCAGATCCTCGAATCCTTTCGGCCGGTACTTGCGCGCCAATACCCGATAGGCACCGGCATCAGGGCTTTCAGCCGCAAGGAGATCGGCCATGGGTCTCGGTCGGCAAGAGGGCGCGCTGGCGCGGGGAAAAAGGCGCGGGAAAAAAGGATCGGGGTGGGAGGCTGGACATTGACCCGCCCGGTTCTCGTTAGGGCTGCTTCCTTCCGGACCTGACCCGATTGGCGAGTGGTACGTCCACCGCCAACCTCCCGCCCGTCATATCGGGGAAATGGGCGTGGTTTGCAAGGG
>JBOFUS010000371.1:0-3573 GCA_051652685.1 Beijerinckiaceae bacterium | reverse complement strand
CGCCCTGCGATGAACTCCGCCTGTCCGGCCATGTCACGCTTCGGCTCCGAGCGGGTGACGAATGGCTCGCCGATCAGGGAGCCATCGCGCCTGACGGAAAAGCGCAGCGTCGCCTCGCGGCGCATATCAGCCGCCGGCTGCGGCTGCCGCGACAGGCAGGATTGCAGAAACGGCCCGATGGTGGACAAATCATCGATCTTCTGCGCTGCGACGGGACTGGCCACAACCACCGCAATCGCAGTGAACAATGCGCGGATCATCCGACTTGTTGGCGATGCCGTGCGAAACGTCAGCGCCTCACTTCGCATCAGCCATCAGCTGCAGCTTGACGATCTTGTCAGGTCCACGCACCGGCTCGCCGCGCTTGATCTTGTCAACGGCTTCCATGCCGGACACGACCTCACCCCAGACGGTGTACTGGTTCCTGAGCGGGCCGCAGCCATCGTAGCAGATGAAGAACTGGGAGTTCGCCGAATCCGGGCTCTGCGAGCGCGCCATGCCCAGCGTACCGCGCTTGTAGGCCTCCGGTGTGAACTCGGCCGGCAGGTTCGGCAGGTCGGATTTGCCCGTGCCCGTCCCGGTCGGATCGCCGGTCTGCGCCATGAAGCCGTCGATGACGCGGTGGAAGACGATGCCGTCGTAGAAGCCGCGCTTCACCAGCGTCTTGATCTGCGCCACGTGCTTCGGGGCCAAGTCCGGCCGGAGCTTGATCACCACGCGCCCGTCCTTGAGATCGAGATAGAGCGTGTTCTGTGGATCGAGGCCGGTTTGCGCGAGCGCCGGCGACAGCGACAGGGCGAGAGCGGCGGCGGCGAGAAAGGACTTCATGCGGGGTGTCTCCGGTGAAATTGTCAGGATTGTCGCGGGAAGCGCAGCGCCAGCGCCGCCTTGACCTGATGCGGCACGAAGGCCGTCACATCGCCACCCATGGAGGCGACCTGCCGCACCAGCGTGGCCGTGATGTGACGGTCGGTGGGCGAGGCGGGAAAAAACACAGTCTTGAGCGCGGGCGCAAGCGAGTGGTTCATGCCCGCCATCTGCATCTCGTAGTCGAGATCGGTGCCGTCGCGCAGGCCACGGATCAGGGCCGTTGCGCCTACCTCTGCGGCAAAATGCGACACCAGATTGCCGAAGGTCCGCACCTCGAATGCGACACCTGCCTGCGCCGCCAGCGGCCCAGCAACGGCGACGATGAGCTCCCGCCGCTCCTCCGCCGCAAACATCGGCGCTTTCGACGGATGCAGGCCGATGGCGACCACAACCCTGTCGAAGAGGCGGAACGACGCCTGCAGAATATCCAGATGACCATTGGTCAGCGGATCGAAAGAGCCGGGATAGAGGCCGGTGCGCGCCATGTATCGAGAATTAGGCGAGAAGGTGCCGCGCGGCAAGATGGGAGGAAGAAGGACACAGCATATGAGGTCCTCCGAAGCTCGCTGCGCTCGCGCCTCGGAAAAATGGCTATCAGTGGCATGGCCCTCACCCTGTGGTGCGAGTCAAAGGCGAGCCTCGAAGGGCCAGCGGTTGCTCGCCCACGCCCAGTGCATCCGCCAGCCGTTGCTTCGCCGACCCCGGCTTCAGTGGCCGCTGCTGGCTCTCGTGCGGAGCCCAGCCCGAAAGCCAGATCAGCTCGAAGCTTGCCCGGATACGCCCGTCCGCATCGGCAAAACGCGTGGCGTAGATCTCGGCTGCGCGGTGAAAGACCCGGCGCAACGTCGGCTTGCGCAACCGCGCCATCAGCACATTGCCCGCCGCCATGGCGCGCAGGTCGGCCATCAGTGCGAACAGATGGTCGTAGCGCACCGTGACAACGTCGCTGTCCGCCACAGGCAGCGCGAATCCGGCCCGCTGCAACAGCCCGCCCATGTCGCGAACATCGGCAAAAGGAAAGACACGCGGTGATACGCCGCCGGCCACTTCCGTCTCCGCCTCGGTCAGCGCCTGGCGCAGTTCGGTCAACGTTGCGCCGCCCGCCATGCAGGCCAGAAACAGGCCATCCGGTGCCAGCGCCCGGCGCCCTTGCGCCAGCATACCCGGAAGATCATTGGCGTGCTGCAGGGAAAGTCCTGACACGACGAGGTCAAACGCCGCTTCCGGCATCGGCTCGCGCTCGGGATCAAGCACAGTTGTGCCGATGCACGGCAGAACCGGCGTTGTGATCCGCGTGACGGTTGCCTCGGGCCGGAGCAGCGAAACTGCCTCGGAGAAAGCATCGGTCGGTGTTGCGAGATCGAGGATGCGCGGGAAAGGCCGCAACACAGGCGCAAGGCGCTCTGCCACATCCTCCGCCGCATGGCGGATCAGGAAATCCGCTCCGGCGAGAAACGGTGGACGCTGTCTTGCCCGCGCGGCGAGCAACGCGTGGTCAAAGAGCAGCGGCGGCACGGCAGCGTTCATGCGCCTTCCCATGCCCCTCGCCACGGTGGGCGTAAAGGCGCTAGATGCTCTCCATGAGCCTGGCGGAACCAGAAAACTCCCTCCCTGCGCTGCCGTTGCGCAAGCGCCTGGCGCGGATCGGCGGCCAGCTGTCACGCGCGGCGCTCGACATGGTCTACCCGCCGCAATGCGTGGCCTGCGGCGAGATTGGCGCGGAGCCGGCGACGCTCTGCGCCGCCTGCTGGCGTGGTATGCCGTTTATCACGCGGCCCTTCTGCGAGCGGACGGGTGTTCCCTTCGCCGTCGACATCGGCGGGCCGTTGCTGTCGGTCCAGGCAATTGCCGATCCGCCGGTGTTTGGTGCAGCACGCGCTGTTGCCCGCCACGACGGAGCGGCGAAAGCCATGGTCCATAAGCTCAAGTATGGCGACCGCCAGGAGCTGGCGCTGGCGATGGCGCGGCTGATGGCGGGCGCGGCAGGCGATCTTGCGGCCAAGGCCGATGTGCTTGTCCCGATCCCGCTGCACTGGACAAGGCTTTTCCGCCGACGCTTCAATCAGGCGGCAGCGCTGGGCCTGCGCCTGTCTGCGATCACCGGCAAGCCGATGGAGCCGGATCTCCTGCGCCGGCGCAAACGCACGCGCCAGCAGGTCGGTCTCACGCGCGCCGAGCGGCAGCAAAACCTGCAGGGCGCGCTTCACGTCCCGGAGGATTCCCGCGCCAGGGTCAAGGGTCTCAATATCCTGCTGGTCGATGATGTGCTGACCACAGGCTCGACCGGCAACGCCGCTGCAAGGGTGCTGTTGCGCGCCGGTGCCGCAAATGTCGACATCGTGAGCTTCAGCAGGGTTGTGACGGCCGCGTGACAACCTATGTTTGCGCTATCGAGGAGATCGCCG
Source organism: Beijerinckiaceae bacterium (assembly GCA_051652685.1). Classification (GTDB taxonomy): domain Bacteria; phylum Pseudomonadota; class Alphaproteobacteria; order Rhizobiales; family Beijerinckiaceae; genus JADCCX01. Next base: position 298 of record JBOFUS010000371.1, on the reverse strand, counting down.
ATCAAATGCCTTCCGTCACCATCTACACCAAGGCCTGGTGCCCCTATTGCGACGCCGCCAAGCAGTTGCTGAAGAAGAAGAGCGTCGCCTTCACCGAAATTCCCGTTCGATCTTCTTCCGAGCAGGACGCCATGGCGAAAAAGGCTGGCCGCAGCACAGTTCCGCAGATCTGGATCGGCGAGCGCCATGTCGGCGGTTGCGATGACCTGTATGCACTGGATGGCAAGGGCGAACTCGACCGGCTTCTGGCGGCGTAATGGACCGCTGATGATCAAGTATGCGCTTTCCTGCGACGGCG
>JBOFUS010000370.1:0-5830 GCA_051652685.1 Beijerinckiaceae bacterium | reverse complement strand
GTGACGATCATGAGCGAGGCAGAAGGCCTCGCTCCTCCCGAGGTCGAGCAGCTCGTCTCGTTTCCGATCGAAACGCAGATGAACGGCTTGCCGGGCGTTACCCGCGTGCGTTCGGTCTCCGGCGTCGGTCTCTCCATCGTCTACGTTGAATTCGACTGGGGCACCGACATCTACCGCAACCGCCAGCAGATCGCAGAACGGCTGTCGCTCATCCGCGACCGGCTGCCCGCCGCCGTTACACCGCAGATGGGGCCGATCAACTCGATCATGGGTCAGATCGTGCTGGCCGCGATGACCGCGCCGGACGACGTGTCGGCGATGGAACTGCGCGAGATCGCGGATTTCGTCGTCCGCCCGAGGCTACTGACGATCCCGGGCGTGGCGCAGGTCATCCCCATCGGCGGAGAGGTGCGGCAGTTTCGCGTCGCGCCCAATCCCGCCGCCATGCGCTCACTCGGCGTGACGCAGGCGCAGATCGAGGCAGCGCTTGCCTCCTTCGGCACAAACACCGGGGGCGGCTTCACGGACCAGTACGCCCGCGAATTCCTGATCCGCAACATCGGCAAGACGATGCGGTTGGAGGATCTGGGGTCGATCACGGTGGCGACCGTCGGCAACCGCCCTATCTATCTACGGCAGGTCGCGGAAGTGGGCTTCGGCGCACGTTTGAAGCGTGGCGAGGCCGGCTACATGGGGAAGTCGTCCGTGATCCTCTCGGTGGAAAAGCAGCCGGACGTCGATACGATCACGCTGACGCGGCAGGTCGAGGCGGCGCTGGCTGACATCAGCGCGACGCTGGGTCGGGGCATCAAGGTGGACAACATCCTGTTCCGGCAGGCCAACTTCATCGAGACCTCGATCAGGAACGTCCAGACGGTGCTGATGGAGGCTGTGGTCGTCGTCGCGATCGTGCTCTTCGCCTTCCTGCTGAACGTGCGCACCACGGCGATCTCGCTGACGGCCATCCCGGTCTCGATCCTCGCGACCGCCATCGTGTTCTGGTGGATGGGGCTCTCTATCAACACCATGACGTTGGGCGGCCTCGCCATCGCCATCGGCGAGCTCGTCGATGATGCCGTCGTCGATGTCGAGAACATCTTCCGGCGGCTGCGCGAGAACCGCGAACAGGGCAGCCCGCGCTCCGTCTTCGACGTGGTCGTCGGCGCCAGCCAGGAGGTGCGCTCTGGCATCGTCTACGCCACGATGATCATCATCCTCGTTTTCGTGCCGCTCTTCGCGCTGACCGGCATCGAGGGCCGCCTCTTCGCGCCGCTTGGCAAGGCCTACATCATCTCGATCCTGATGAGCCTCGTGGTCTCGATCACGCTGACGCCCGTCATGGCCTACTACATGCTGCCCGGGCTGAAACGGCTGGATCACAGCGAGGGTTGGCTGGTGCGCAGGCTCAAGGCAGGCAACCGCCGGGCGCTCGACTGGAGCTTTCGGCATCCCAGGACGCTGATGACCGGCGCGCTGGCTGGCGTTTTGACTGCTGGCATCGCCGCTACGCAGCTTCCCCGCACCTTCCTGCCGCCGTTCAACGAAGGGACGCTGACGATCAACACGCTGTTCAATCCCGGCATATCACTCGCCGAAAGCCACCGCGTCGGCCTCATCGCCGAGAGGCTGATCATGGAGGTGCCGGAAGTGCGGCAGGCGGGCCGCCGCACCGGACGCGCTGAACTCGATGAACATGCCGAGGGCGTCCACTCTTCGGAGATCGAGGTGGACCTGAAACCCTCATCGCGCTCGAAGGACGAGATCATCTCCGACATCCGCACGCGGCTCGCCGTGCTGCCGGTCGCCACCAACGTCGGCCAGCCGATCTCGCACCGGCTCGACCACATGTTGTCGGGCGTGCGCGCCCAGATCGCGCTCAAGGTCTATGGCGAGGACCTCGACACGCTGCGCCGTGTCGCCACCGAGTTCCGCGACAAGCTGGCGACGGTGCCGGGCGTCGTCGACCTGCAGGTCGAGAAGCAGGTGCGCATCCCGCAGCTCGAGATCACGGTGGACTACGAGCGGGCCGGGCTCTTCGGCCTGCAGCCCGCCGCCATCACCGAGGCGCTGGAGCGGCTCTCCAACGGCCGCGTGGTTTCCCGTCTTGTCGATGGCAACCGGCGCTTCGACGTCGTGATGCGCCTGCCGGACAGCTTGCGCACCACACAGGCGCTCGCCGACATGCTCATCGAGACTCCGCTGGGCTGGGTGCCGGTGCGCCAGCTCGCGGACGTGCGCGAGACCGACGGCCCCAACCAGATCCTGCGCGAGAACGGCAAGCGCCGCATCGTCGTGCTCGCCAACAGCGACGGCAAGGCCGATATGGCGCGGATCGTGGCCGACATCCGCGCGCTGGTCGGGCAGTCGCAGCTGCCGGAGGGCTACTTCACCAGCTTCGAGGGTACCTTCCAGGCGCAGGAGGAGGCGACACGCACCATCGGCATCCTCTCCGCCATCTCGCTCGCCATGGTCTTCGCCATTCTCTACAGCCGCTATCGCTCCGTGCTGTTCGCGCTGATCATCATGGGTTCCGTTCCCCTTGCGTTGATCGGCTCGGTGGCCGCGCTCTGGTGGGCCGGCCAGCCGCTCTCCGTCGCCTCGATGATCGGCTTCATCACGCTGACCGGCATCGCCGCCCGCAACGGCATCCTCAAGGTCAGCCACTATATCAACCTGGCGATCCACGAGGGGATGCCGTTCGGTCCCGACCTCGTGATGCGCGGCTCGCTCGAGCGGATGACGCCCGTCCTGATGACGGCGCTTTCGGCCGGTGTGGCGCTCATTCCGCTGATGATCGACGCCCAGGCGCCGGGCAAGGAAATCCTGCACCCGGTCGCCATCACCATCTTCGGCGGTCTCGTGAGCGCGACGCTGCTCGACGCGTTCCTGACGCCGGTACTTTTCCTGCGCTATGGGCACAAGCCGCTGCAAAGGCTGGTCGACGGTGTGCGGGCCGAGCAGGCGGCGGCATCCGCTCAAACCCCGGCGCAGGCGCTCAAGACCTTCGAAGCCTTCTGAATCATGACAAGGATCAATGACATGGAACTTAATCGGCGCACACTGGTTGTCTCATTTGCGGCGCTCGTGATGCCTGCTTCGGCGCAGGCACACGAACCTCGCAAGGGTCCTAACGGCGGCGAACTTGTCGACGCCGGGAGTTACCACGTCGAGGTCGTTGGCAAGGGCTCGACGCTGGAGGTTTACGTCAGCGATTCCGTCGACAAACCGCTGGCGGCGGGAGATTTCAAGGCTCTCGCCATCATGGTGATCGACGGCAAGTCGCAGCGTATTGCGTTGGAGCCGGTTGCGGGCGGGTCCAGGTTCACCGGAACCTCGCCCGTACCGATCACCCGCGTGCGCGGCGCGATCCAGCTGACCGACAAGGCCGGCAAGACCGCGACCGGCCGCATCAACTGAACGGACAACACCAAAGGAGAAGCCCCATGAAGCGCATCATGACCAGTCTGGCAGTCGCTGCCGCCGTCGCGTTCCCAGCCGCGGCGCAGCAGAACCACAGCGGCCATGGCCAGCCAGCTCCGCAACAAGCGCCTGCGCCGCCCGCCGGCCAAGGGATGCATGGCCAGATGCACGGCAACATGCCGGGCGGCATGGGCGGGCGCATGCAGGGCAAGCATGGCCAGGCGGCGGTTCCTTCCGATCCCGCCAGTCAGGCCTTCGCCGCCGCCAATGCCAGGATGCACAAGGACATGGCGATCGAGTTCACAGGCAATGCCGACACCGACTTCGTGCGCGGCATGATCCCCCACCATCAGGGCGCGGTCGATGTTGCGGAGATCGTCCTGAAGTTCGGCAAGGACGCGGAAGTCAGAAAGCTCGCGACGGACATCATCACCGCGCAAAAAACTGAGATCGCCCAGATGCAGGCTTGGCTACTGAAGAACAGCTCAGCCGCAGCCGGTCCGAAGGCCAAAGCGGTCATCGAGGCCTTCGAGGAGGTCAATGCCGAGATGCACAAGGCGATGGATGGTGGCCTCACGGGCAATGCGGACGTGGATTTCATCACCGGCATGATCCCGCACCACGAAGGCGCGGTCGAGATGGCGAAGGTTCTTCTGCGCCATGGCGGCCACCCGGAGCTCTTGAAGCTCGCCGAGGACGTCGTCCGCAGCCAGAGCGCCGAGATCGTCATGATGATCGGCTGGCAGCGCCGCAACGGCGGTTGAATGCGTCTGCGGAAAGAACGGTAGCAGAGATCATGAAAAAGATGGCGACGCTCCGCCGCACGGAAATTCCGGACCATACCTGCCCGTCGGATTTCACGACGCTCGATTTTCTGATGCGCGGCGGCTTCAAGGCCGAAAATCGTCATATGACGGTCCGCGAGGCGACCGACGCCTTCTGGGCCGAGCATTGCGTCAAGACGGCGGCGCAGACCTTTGCCGACGGCGTCCGCATCGAAGGCTACGACGACCTCCGGCGGCATTTCGGCTTCAAAGTGCGCGCCTGGCGACGCAAGCCACGAGCCGTAATCGCGGTGTTCGCAACTGCGGCGCTTCTGGTGATGGTGGCCTGGATGGCGCTGCAGCACTGGTGATCGGCGGCGGATGTCCGCTCTGGTCGATGATTCCGCTGATCCCGCATTTCCTGCCATGGCTGCTGGACTGCACCCCATGAGTGAGACACGCTTAATTCGGTGACATGGTTTTTCCGGTTTGGGGTTTTGAGTGGCCTGCCTGCCTGAGGTTCTGCTCGAACTCGATGGGCGGCTTGTATGCGAGTGCCGAGTGTAGTCGGTTTGCGTTATAGACGGCGTCGATGAACTGGCCGATGTCGCGGCGTGCGTCTTCGATGGTTCCATAGGTCTTGCCGTTGACCTCCTCGGCCTTGAGCGTCTTCATTGCCTTCGACGGGCTCAGGATGAGGGCTCTCGGCCTTGGCATTGTCGTAAGGATTGGCGATCCGGCTCATGCTGGGAGTGATGCCGCTGGCGTCGAGGCGCAAGCGGTAGTCGTTGCAGGCATATTGCACGCCACGGTCGGAATGGTGGATCAGGCTTCCCGGCGCAGGGTGATGGCCCTGTCGAGGGCCTCCAGCGCCAGCGCTGCCTCCAGATGATCCGCCAGTGCCCAGCCAATGGCGCGGCGCGGGTAGGCATCAAGAACCACAGCAAGGTAGATGAACTGCTCTCTCAGGCGGATGTAGGTGATGTCTGCGGCCCAGATCTGATCGAGCCCGGTGGGGATGAGGTTGCGGGTGAGATTGGGCACGATCAGGAAGCTGTGGTGGCTTTGCGTCGTGACCGGGACAAACGGCCTGATGCGCTGGACCAGCAAGTTGTCCTCCCGCATAAGCCGTTGAACACGCTTGGAGTTCACCGCAATACCAGTGCGTGCAAGCTGGGCCGTGATACGTCGGTAGCCGTAGTGACGGTGCTGCAGGCTGAGTGTCTGGATGGTGGAGCGCAGATCGGCATCCGACTGCGCCGGAGCGCTGGCCTGGAAGTGCCGGTAGTAGCCTGCCCGCGAGACGCCTGCGAGCTGGCACAGACGCTGAACCTGCGGACCATGCTCGACCGCCGTCATGGCTTCGATAACCGGGTAGAGACGCTGGGTCCGTTGCCTTGCGGGACCATCTCGTCCAAGGCCCGCAAGGCTTGCTGAAAAAAATCAAGATCAGCCTGCTGGCGACCAACGATGCGCTCCAGTTCGGCAATACGCGAGCGGGCCTGACTGAGGTCTGTCACAGGCGGGTCGGTGACGCGGCCTTCGGGCGCAGGAAATGGCGTCACCTTCCGCTTGCTGCCGGGCCTGGGACCGCGCTTGCGGTTCAGTCCGTCAACGCCTGACTTTCGCCAGCTGCCATGCCAGTC
>JBOFUS010000369.1:0-1300 GCA_051652685.1 Beijerinckiaceae bacterium | reverse complement strand
GCATGGTTGCTTTCTCGCTTTGTGTCAGTTCAGGCGGAATGAGAGCCAAGCGCTCACGTCGCGTGCCAAGGTTTCGATGTCGGAGAAATCCTCGCCAAGTTCACGTGGGTCAACGTGCATGACGTTTCCAGCGTTGGTGTGATAGCGATACCGCGTCGCAGAGGAACTAACCCGTGAGATCTCCTTGAACGGCTGTTTCCAACGGTGCCCGTCGGGCAGGAGCGCAGCCAGATCGTCGATATCGTGTGTCTTGCCCGCTGCGATACCTTCAAATTCAAGAAGGGCGCGCAGAAGCTTTTCGCTCGATTGCTGGAGGAAAAATGCGGAGTCATCGGGGGACTCCTTGAAAAGCAGGCGAGCGTTCTTCAGGTCGCGAAGGGCGATCTCCAAGAATGCCTCCACCCGTTTCCGCTTCAAAGAGTTTGCGTCCATGAACAAGCACCTGCGACACAAGTGTGGTGGGGAGGAGTTGGGCGATCACAAAGTCTTTCGCCGAGCATGGGATAATGTCCTTGGAGACACCGAAACCCGCCGCCGCCATGTATACCTTACGGTAGTCCTCGCCCCAATTCTGCCCAGGCTTCGCCACCACCAGCAGATCGAAATCACTGTCCGGCCGGTGGTCACCCCGCGCACGGCTGCCGAAGAGCCAGATCGCCTGCGGGTCGAGCACCTCGACGAGCCGCGCCACGACGCCGGCCAAGGCCGCTTCCTCATCGGTGAAGATGCCGATGTTGGGGCGGATCCGGGGAGGGGAAAGCGAAGTGCTCACCCCACGCTCCCTTCAAGGCTGATCGAGATCAGCTTCTGCGCTTCCACGGCAAACTCCATCGGCAGCTGCTGCAGCACTTCCTTCACAAACCCATTGACGATGAGCGCCACGGCTTCCTCCTGCGAAAGCCCGCGCTGCATGCAGTAGAAGAGCTGGTCCTCGGCGATCTTCGAGGTCGTCGCCTCGTGCTCCACCACAGCCGCGTTGTTGTTGCTCTCGATGTAGGGAATCGTGTGCGCGCCACACTGGTTGCCGATCAGCAGGCTGTCGCAGTTCGTGAAATTGCGCGCGCCTCTCGCCTTGCGGTGCATCGACACCTGGCCGCGATAGGTCGAGTCCGAATGGCCGGCGGCGATGCCCTTTGCCAGTATCTTCGATTTCGTGTTCTTGCCCAGGTGGATCATCTTGGTGCCACTGTCCACCTGCTGATAGCCGTTCGACACGGCGATCGAGTAGAACTCGCCGGTCGAGTCATCGCCCCGCAGGATGCAGCTCGGGTACTTCCAGGTGATGGCAGAACCTGTCTCC
>JBOFUS010000368.1:0-1233 GCA_051652685.1 Beijerinckiaceae bacterium | reverse complement strand
AACGTGCAGGTGCTTTATTCGCCAGCCAACATGATGAAAGGCGACGAGATCACCGCCATGATCCATGAGGCGGAAGGGGCTTTCGGCGCGGTGGATATCCTCGTCGACAACGCCGGCATCCAGCATGTCGCCCCCATCGACGAGTTTCCCGATGACAAGTGGGAAGCCATCATCCGCATCAACCTGATCTCGAATTTCTACGCCATCAAGGCCGCGCTGCCGGGCATGAAGAAGCGCGGTTTCGGCCGCATCGTGAACCTGACATCAGCCCACAGCCTCGTCGCCTCGCCCTACAAGTCGGCCTATGTCGCGGCCAAGCATGGCGTCGCCGGCCTGACCAAGGCCGTGGCACTGGAAGTCGCTCAGCAGGGCATCACCGTGAACGCGATTGCGCCCGGCTACGTCTGGACGCCGCTGGTCGCCAACCAGATCCCCGACACCATGAAATCGCGCGGCATGACCGAGGAGCAGGTGAAGCGCGACGTGCTGCTGGCAGCGCAGCCGACCAAGCAGTTCGTGACGGTGGAGCAGGTGGCAGCACTTCTGCTGTTCCTCTGCTCGGACGACGCTGCGTCAGTCACCGGCGCAACCTATTCCATGGATGGCGGCTGGACGAGCCAGTAGCAGGAGGGATGGAGTGGCCCTTTACGCCGGCCTGTCTCACCTCCACATCCCCTGCATGACCATCGCTTTCGACAACAGCTATGCTCGCCTGTCCGAGCGCTTTCACGTCCGCCGCGATCCTGCGCCGGTCAAAGCGCCAAGACTTCTCAAGCTCAACCTCGTGCTGGCCGATGAGCTTGGGCTGGACGCCGGCTGGCTCGCATCAGAAGCCGGCGTGGCGATGCTCGCCGGCAACGCCTTTCCTGATGGCGCGGCGGCGTTGGCGCAGGCCTATGCGGGCCATCAGTTTGGCCATTTCACGCCGCAGCTGGGTGATGGACGCGCGTTGCTCATCGGCGAGGTGATCGACCGCGCTGGCCGCCGGCGGGACATTCAGCTCAAGGGCTCCGGCCGCACGGTGTTCTCTCGCGGCGGCGACGGGCGCGCGGCGGTGGGGCCGGTGCTGCGGGAGTATCTCATCAGCGAGGCGATGCATGCGCTGGGCGTGCCCACCACGCGCAGCCTCGCGGCGGTGGCGACCGGCGAGTATGTCTTCCGGGAGGAGGCACAGCCCGGCGCGGTGCTGACACGCGTGGCGGCAAGCCATATCCGCGTTGGCACCTTCCAGTT
>JBOFUS010000367.1:0-2230 GCA_051652685.1 Beijerinckiaceae bacterium | reverse complement strand
AACTCCTTGAGAATGTCGTTCTGGATGGTGCCCGAGAGCTTTGCCGCCGGCACACCCTGCTCCTCGGCCGCCACGATGAAGAGCGCCAGAATGGGCAGCACTGCGCCGTTCATGGTCATTGACACGGACATCTGGTCGAGCGGAATGCGATCAAACAGCGTGCGCATGTCGAGGATCGAGTCGATCGCGACACCTGCCATGCCGACATCGCCGGCGACACGCGGGTGGTCGCTGTCATAGCCTCTGTGCGTGGCGAGATCGAAGGCGACGGAGAGACCCTTCTGCCCGGCGGCGAGGTTGCGCCGGTAGAAAGCGTTGGAATCCTCGGCGGTGGAGAACCCGGCGTATTGCCGGATGGTCCAGGGCTGGGTGGCATACATGGCGGGGTAGGGCCCGCGCAGGTAGGGCGCGATGCCCGGGTAGCCGTCGATGAAGTCGAGACCCGCCAGATCGGACGGGTCGTAGGCGGGCTTCACCGCGATGCCTTCCGGAGTGAGCCAGCTCTCCTTCTCCCTCGGGAGAAGGTGGCCGGCGGAGCCGGTCGGATGAGGGTCGGCTCGATGGTAGGACTGACCCTCATCCGTCGCGCTCCGCGCGCCACCTTCTCCCTGAACGGGAGAAGGAAGGGCGCTCGCCGTCGCCCAATCGATCATGGCGAAATGGGGAATGTTGCTCACTTTGCCTCCAGCTTTACCACGAGCCTCGCACCCACCGCCTCGGCATAGCGCTTCAGCGTGCTGAGCGACGGCAGCCGCTCCGTCTCCAGCCGCGCCACAGCCGATTGCGTGGTGCCCATGCGCCGGGCGATCTCGGCCTGTGTCAGGCCGGAGCGGGCGCGGGCGGAGGAAATTTCGAGCATGAGCGCAAACTCAAGGGATGGGTTTTCGTAGGCTTCGCGGAATTCCGGGTCGGACGCTGCCCATTTGTCGAAAAGTTCGCGGATGTTCCTCAGTCGAGGCTTTTCGCCCGTGCCCGCGCTATCTCCAACTCGCCCGGCTGCGTGTTCTGCGTTTTCTTCACAAACGCGCGAAGCAGCACGACATCTTGCCCCGTGATCGTCACGTAGATGACGCGGGCGATTCCGTCCCGACCGATCAAGCGCAGCTCCCACAGCTTTCCCTCCAGATGCTTGGCGTCCTTTACCGAAAGACATTGCGGACCACCGTTCTCGATCAGCGCGGTAAGCCGCAACGGCTTGCGGCGCATATCTCCCGGCAGAGCCTCAAGTTCGCGATCCACGACATTGCCAATGGTTCTGACGGCCCACTTCATAGCAAAATTGCTATCTTTCCGCAACCGCGTTCAGCGCAACTGTCAGCGCCTCGACAGCGTCGCAACCCACAAAGACGTAGCGTTTCACACCAGCCTTCGTCAGCAGAGCCTCAAGCTCGCCGGGCCGCCCAGCCAGCCACAACGCGCGGCCTTTCACCTTGAGCTTCCGCGCCGCTTTCGCGCCTATTCCCGCATATGCGGCATCCGAGCCGACAAGGCAGACGAGGCGCGCTCCGGCGTCCACCTCGGCGGTATCCACAACGAAAACCTCAAGCCCGCCCGCCTCGAAGAAATTGCGCATAAAGGCCAGCCGCGCCGCGTGATCCGCCAATGGTCCCAGCGTTGCGAGCGTCACGCCGGGTCGCACGCCGGTCTTCGCCAAATAGCTGTCGGCGCGGTCGCGCAGCGCCTCGAAGGGCTCCGCCCAACGCAGCGAGGGCAATATCTCTGCGCTCAACTCGCCCGAGAGCGGCGGTGCAGCTTCGGCGCGGGTTGCGCCTCTGGCGAGCGCTGCGATGGCCTCCACCGTTCCGGGGCCAAACTTTGCCTTTGCACGCGCTTTTGGCAGCGTCCGTTTCGGCATCGCAACGGAGAAAACCTCCGGCGATACTTCAGCGAGATGGGCGAATTCGCTCGTCCCGGTGATCGGTTCCTTGCGCATGGCAAAGGCCTGGGTCCGGATGTTGCGGGTCTCCGTGATCCGCCCTTGCAACCTGCCCGATACGAGACTGATCAGCAGACCGCCCTCCGCCTCGATCTCGCGAAAAAGCTCCCAGCCCTTCTCGCACAGCGTATCGGTCAGCGCCTCTACTCCGCCGCTGCCGGCCGCCGGATCGACCACGCGGCGCAGTGCGGCTTCCTCAAGCAGAACGAGGTTCGTGTTGCGGGCAAGCCGCCGTTGCGCGGCGTCCGGCAGACCCAAAGGCAGCGTGAAGGGCAAGACCGTCAGACTGTCCGC
>JBOFUS010000366.1:0-4004 GCA_051652685.1 Beijerinckiaceae bacterium | reverse complement strand
GACTCTATAATCTTGGCTCTGGAAAGAATTATGAAAATGGTTAAGCCAATCGCATAGGGCCAGAATGCATCAGGTGTGGGCCATCTACCCAACACGTACATGGTCAAGCTGATAAGCGGAAGAAGAAAGATCACGAATGTAATTGATGAGAAAAGGATAAATTGAGGAAAAAACTGAAGTGGCTTCTCCGATTGAGCGCGCCAGAGCGCCCCGATAAACATAACTGCAAGATTTAACCACAGTACGGCATCAAGTGGAGAGAATCCGATTCTCCGTAGGATAAAATTTAATCCAAATGCACCAAAAAGACAAACGAGGATCGTGCTGGCAAGTGTTGTAGGGTGCTTCAGAACTCCCGCAAACTGAAGGAAAGCGCATATGACATAAAAGAGAAGCTCAACTTGCAGCGTCCAATACAGGGCGATGGCCGGCTTGGCACCAAGCCATTCGGGTATCATGGTGAAGTTTAAAATAAAATCGACATGGTTCATTTCATGCCCGAATGGCATCCACATCAGAAGCACGGCAAGCGGGATAGAGAACCAGAAAAGCGGAAATAAACGGAAGAACCTCTTTAAGGCAAAATCCTGGATTGAAGCCCAGCCACTGCCACGAAGTGAGCTGGGGATAAGGAAACCACTGATGCCAAAGAAGATGACCACACCGATGCGCCCGATATCGACGCTCTTTGCCGCGTCAGCAATCCAGCGCGAGCCGATTTGCGGCGATACCTGAACAAAAAGCTCCGTTCCATGCAGCCACACGACAAGGAGCGCCGCAAGAGCCCGCAGGGCATCGATATGCCGTAAGCGCGAAACCTCTGGTGTCATGGTCCAATCGGAGAATGGAGCGTTACCGCACCGTGGCGGGCGGTCAGAATGTGGCTGGTGGTTCATGCAATGCGTTACGCTCAGTCTCCCGACAGCCTAGGATTTCTTGGAGCAACAGAACTATCGCGGAGCTCGGGAAATTGCCAGAGTGATACGGAGTTGTGGGGGACGCTATGAACCGCACTGTGCTTGGGTTGCTGCTCGAATGATGGGTTGGGGAAACCGCGAAATTAGCCGAAGCTGACTGAAGAAGTTGATGCTCAATTGGCTCAGCCGAGCCACTTCACGAACTGGACGAAATCATGTCCTTTCGGATGGTTGGCAATGCGTCCACACTCCACAGAACCCTGAGCCACATAGAACGATGGGGCCTGGAACGACCATGTCCAGAGCGTGATGTGGGTGGCGCCGCGTGCGCGAGCTTCCTGCTCGGCGAGCGCCATGAGCGTAGCACCATAGCCCTTGCCGCGCTGCGGATCCTCGACCCAGAGCAGATCGATGTAAAGCCAGTCGAGGCGAAAGTACCCGACAGCGCCACCAATGACCGATCCTTCGTCATTCCTGACGCTGGCGGCGAAGGGCGTCGCTTCGCGAGGGCGAGGCAGGAACTGATCATTGTACGCGCTCAGCCCGGAGCCGACTGCGGCCTTCACATCGTCGAATCGGTCGGTATCGACTTGGGCGGAGGTGATAGGAACCCTCACCACAGCGCCAAACTCATATTGCTCTCCTTCGGCTCCTACCAGAACGCCAATTGGAAAAACGCACCCAAGTCGTAGCCACCTGTGGCTACAATTTCGATGTCATCCCTTCACAGCTCCTTGCGCAGCCAATAGCGCGCATGGCCCGGTGGGAAGTCTTCGAGTTCTCCGAAGACACGGTATCCCTGTTTTTCGTAGAACGGCCGCGCCTGGAAGGTGTAGGTATCGACATAGGCGTATTTCGCCCCGAAGGCCCGCGCCTCTTCTTCCAGTTTGCTGATCAGCGCCGTGCCGTAATCATGCCCGCGATACCGCTCTTCGATCCAGAAGGCATTGATGAAGAGCCACCCGCCCCAGGCCTCGCCGGTGATGCCGCCGACGACATCTTCTCCCTCGTTCAGCGTGACTGCGAAGTTCTTCCAAGGCAGCTTGCCGACTTTCGAGCGGTTGTAGCGCTCAAGGCCCTTGAAGATGGCGCGCTTGGCTGGACCATAGTGAGGCGCGATCGTAATCTCCGGCATCGCGCCCATCCGCCCCTCAGCTCAGCGCCACGTTCACCGTACTCTCCTTCAGCTCCACGCCAAACGCCCGCTGGTAGAACTCGGCCACAAGGCCGCGCTCCAGCTCGTCGCATTTGTTGAGGAACGTGAGCCGAAACGCGTAGGCGATGTCGGCGAAGATCTCGGCGTTCTCCGCCCATGTGATCACCGTGCGTGGGCTCATCACGGTCGAAAGATCGCCATTGATGAAGGCATTGCGGGTGAGGTCCGCCACGCGCACCATCTTGTTGACGATGTCGCGGCCTTCCTTGCCGGTGTAGTGCTTGGCCTTGGCCAGCACGATGTTCACCTCGGCATCGTGCGGCAGGTAGTTCAGCGTCGCCACGATGTTCCAGCGGTCCATCTGCGCCTGGTTGATCTGCTGCGTGCCGTGATAGAGGCCCGACGTGTCGCCCAGACCAATGGTATTGGCGGTCGCAAACAGCCGGAAGGCCGGGTGGGGGCGGATGACGCGGCTCTGGTCGAGCAGCGTCAGGCGGCCCGAGCTTTCCAGCACGCGCTGGATGACGAACATCACGTCCGGCCGGCCCGCGTCATACTCGTCGAAGCAGAGCGCCACATTGTGCTGGTAGGCCCAGGGCAGGATGCCATCCTTGAACTCGGTGACCTGCTTGCCCTCCTTCAGCACAATCGCGTCCTTGCCGACGAGATCGATGCGCGAAACATGGCTGTCGAGGTTGACGCGCACGCAGGGCCAGTTCAGCCGCGCCGCCACCTGCTCGATATGCGTTGATTTGCCCGTGCCGTGATAGCCCGTGACCATGACCCGGCGGTTGCGCGCGAAGCCCGCGAGGATGGCGAGCGTCGTGTCCTTGTCGAACAGGTAGTCCGGATCGACATCGGGAACCTGTCCCTCCACTTTCGAGTAGGCCGGCACCTTCATGTCCGAATCGATGCCAAAGGCCTCGCGAACGGCAATGGTGGTATCAGGCAAACCGGTCACAGCGGCATTCATGCGTCAAATCTCCAACGCCGGCTCAATGCCCCCTTGGCCAGGCGATGGCAAGGGGGAGGCTTGCGCCGCACTAGCGCTGATCGCGCCGTTCGAGCAGCGCCACATAGGCATCGAGCGTCTTGTCGATCATCTGGCCCAGCGAGAAATGGGTTTCCGCATGCAAGCGCCCGCGCTGCGCCATGCTGTCGCGGGCGCTGGGGCGAAGGGCCAGCGCCTGCATCAGCGCATCGGAAAGCGCCAATGCATCGCCCGGCGGCACACGCCAGCCGGTGCGCGCCTCCGGTGCCACGTCGGGCGGGGCGAGCACGGTTTCGGGCACCGCACCGAGATTGGACACCACAACCGGCGCGCCAACGGCCTGCGCCTCCACGGCCACGCGGCCGAAGGCTTCGGGCTCGATGGAGGGCACGGTCACGGCCGCCGCCGCCATCATGGCAGCCGGCATGTCCGAGACGTGGCCCACGCGTTTGACCACGCCCTTGACGCCGCGCGCCTCGATCAGTTCGTCCAGTTCCTTGACATAGCCCGTGCGGCCCTGATCATCGCCGGCCAGCAGGAACACCACGTCCTTCAGGCCCTGATCCATCATCATTTTTGCTGCGTCAATAAGCACGCGCTGGCCTTTCCAGCCGGTCAGCCGCGCGGGATGCAGGATGATCCGCTCGTGCGGGCCGATGCCCCAGGCCTCGCGCAACGCCAGCACCCGTGCCGGCTCAATGCTGTCTGGCTGGAAGGCGGAGAGATCGGTGCCGCGCGGAATGACGCGCAGACGGTTCGCGGCTTGCGGATAGGACGTGCGGATCAGGTCGGCCGTGTAGCCCGAGTTGGCGATAACGATGTCGCCGCGTGCCATGACGGAGTTGTAGAGCGATTTCGGCGCGGATTTGGCCGAGTAGCTCCCGTGATAGGTGGTGACGAAGGGAATGCCGGTCAGCCTCGTGGCGGCAAGCGCCACCCA
>JBOFUS010000365.1:0-7368 GCA_051652685.1 Beijerinckiaceae bacterium | reverse complement strand
CTGTTCGTGCTCAACAGGCATCGTGGATGAGGTTCCCTTCTTCTCGTATCCCGGCCGTTGTGCCACAACTTGGCCGGGGTCATGAGCGCTCATACCGCCGGGGTGGGCGACACGAAAAGCCGGAGAACCTGAATGTCGGTCAGCATCGTGAAGCCGCTTGAAAGCGCCATGGACGAGGTCGTCTCATCCGTTCGCCTGCCAAAGGTCAATGACGGCCCGGTTGCCGGAACACCTGACAATGCTTTGGCAGACCCCAATCCGCTCTTCGGCCTGCTGGTGCAAGGCGAGCGCGACGTGCCGGGGCTGCTTGCCTACAGCCTCTACAAGCAGAACAAGCGCGACTGGCTGATCGCCTTCGAGGCGAAGCAGGACCGCGCACCGACAGATGCCGAGATCGACGCCTTTATCCTCGGCGAGCGCATACCGCGACGGCTACAGACCTATCGCCGGCTGGCGGAAGACATGCTCGGCGTGCGCCAGCCCTCGGGCGCCGCAAATGATCAGGAACCGGCGATCCCGGCCGGCAATGCCACAATGCAGGCGGCTGCAGCATTGTCCCGCAAGGGTGCCTGGCGGACGATCCTCTTTCTACTGGCGCTCGTCATCGCCATGGCTG
The DNA here is from genome assembly GCA_051652685.1 of Beijerinckiaceae bacterium. Classification (GTDB taxonomy): domain Bacteria; phylum Pseudomonadota; class Alphaproteobacteria; order Rhizobiales; family Beijerinckiaceae; genus JADCCX01. The sequence goes on along the minus strand of JBOFUS010000365.1, from coordinate 6,752 downwards.
TCGTGTTCCGTTTTGCTGCCAGCTATCTCTTCGGCTGAGGCCGCTTGCATCCGCCTGCCTTCCCCCGCAAGGACGCGGGATGGAGGGCTGCAATGCAGGGTCACGAAATCGAGGTTCGCGTCTACTACGAGGATACGGATTTCTCCGGCGTCGTCTATCACGCGTCGTACCTCCGCTTCATGGAGCGCGGCCGGACCGAGTTGATCCGCGCGCTGGGCGTTGATCAGAAAGAACTGTTTGACGCCGGGCTTCCGCTTGCCTTTGCGGTCCGGTCGATGACCATCGACTTCCTCAGGCCTGCGGTGATGGATGATCTGCTGAGGGTCGAGACGACGCCGCTCGACATGCGCGGCGCGTCCATGGCGATCAGCCAGCGCGTGATCCGCGGCGATGAACTGCTGGTCTCGGCGGCGGTCAAGGTGGTCTGCGTCGGCGGCGGCAAGGCGCGCCGTATACCCGACCTGCTCCGCCTCAGACTCGGCGCGCCGGTCTGAGAGCAGGGCTTAAAAGCCGAAGCGACCTCATCCTGACCCTGTCGAAGGATGCTTCATTCTGATTCCCGACAGCGTACCCGACCCTTCGACAGGCTCAGGGTGAGGGTTTAAGCCAGAAAGCCGGTCTTTCAAGACAGGCTGTGAGCGGACTCAGGCCTTCTTGAACATCTTGTAGATGTTGTCCCAGAGCTCGACCTTCACGCCCTGCTTTTTCATGATGTAGTACTGCTGCGACACCGACAGGATGTTGTTCCAGGCCCAGTAGATGACAAGGCCGGCCGGGAATGACGCCAGCATGAAGGTGAAGATCAGCGGCATGTAGCTGAACACGGCCTTCTGAACCGGGTCTGTCGGCTCCGGATTCATCTTCATCTGCAGCCACATGGTGATGCCCATGATGATCGGCCAGACACCGATGAGCAGGAAGGCCGGGACCGAGAAGGGCAGAAGCCCAAAGAGGTTGAAGATCGACGTCGGGTCCTGCGCAGCAAGATCCTTGATCCAGCCGAAGAAGGGCGCCTGACGCATCTCGATGGTGACGAACAGCACCTTGTAGAGCGAGAAGAACACGGGGATCTGGATCAACACCGGCCAGCAGCCCGCCAGCGGATTGATCTTTTCCTTCTTGTAAAGCTCCATCAGCGCCTGCTGCTGCTTCATCTTGTCTTCTTTGTAACGCTCCTGGATCTCGACCATCGCCGGCTGTACCGCCTTCATGCGGGCCATCGAGGCGTAGGACTTGTTGGCGAGCGGGAAGAACAGGAGCTTGATCAGCACGGTCACGATCAGGATCGACACGCCGAAGTTGGAAACGAGCTTGTTGACCGCATCCAGCAGCCGGAACATCGGCTTGGTGATGAAATAGAACCAGCCCCAGTCGATCAGGAGATCGAAGTTCTTGACCCCAAGCTTCTCGGCATAGCCGTCGATGACATGGGTTTCCTTCGCCCCGGCGAAGAGGCTGGCCGTCACCGTTGTGCTGGCACCCGGAGCAATGGTCTGCGACGGCAGGGACACATCGGCCTGATAGGTTGGCTGGCCGTTGATGGCGTTGGAGACGAAGCGGCCATCCACGTTGAGCTTCTGGTCCGGCATGATTGCCGTCGCCCAGTATTTGTCGGTGATGCCCATGAAGCCCCCGGCGCTGGCCTTGAACTCGCGGACTTTCGCCTTGGCGAGATCAGCGTAGGTCGTCTCCTCCAGCTTGCCTGACTGAACGCCGATCATGCCTTCGTGCAGAATGAAGAACCCGGCCACTTCCGGTGTGCCGTGGCGGCGCACGTAGCCATAGGGCAGAAGCGTCACGGGCTGGCTGCCGGCATTGTCGACTGTGTCGGCAACGGTGAAGAGGTAGTTCTGGTCGACCGAAATCTGGCGCTTGAACGTCAGTCCCTGACCATTGTTCCAGCTGAGCGTGACGGAAGTTTCGGGCGTCAGCTTCTGTGCGCTCGCGGTCCACTCGGTCTCGGCGGTCGGCACAGGCGCATTCGAGCCCTGCGCGGCCACCCAGCCGAACTCGGCGTAATAGGGCTTCGGTGCGTTTGCCGGCGACAGCAGCACGATGTTGGGGCTGCCGCGATCAATGGTCTCGCGGTACTTGTTGAGGGACAGATCGTCGATTCTGCCGCCTTTGAGCGCGATAGAGCCCGAGAGTGACGGCGTCTCGACCACGATGCGCGCGCCGCCTGCAACGAGCGCTGCTTCACGTGTCAGAGCCGTTACACCGACGGCCGAAGGCACCGGCGCAGAACCCGGAATTGCCGGCGCGGCGGGCGTGCCACTCGCCTGCGGTGTCGCGGAGGGCTGCGATTGCTGCGCGATGCGCTCCTGCTTCTGCCGCTCCAGCTGGGGCTGCGCATAAAAGTATTGCCACGCCACGATCACGAGGACCGAAAGCGCAATGGCGATGAAGAGGTTCTTGTTGTCGGCGTCTTTGGTCATGACGTCAGTCGTTCGACATTCCGGTGGATCGGTGGGTGGCGGAACCACGCGGGGCTTTCGCCCGACGCAAGGCCCGGTTCAGTTCCTGCCTCAATTCAACGAAGGGCGCAGACAGGGCCTCCAGCTTCGCCACAATCACGAAATCGACCGCAGCGTCTTCCGTTGCTCCCGCCTCCGCCTTGAGCGCTTCCTTCAGACGGCGGCGGATGCGATTCCTGACCGTCGCCTTCAGACTTACGCGCTTCGATACCGTGAACCCTGCACGTGGCGAGGTCCCATCGACACGCTCCAGTGCCTGCACGGAAAAAAGGCCGGTGTGAACACGCCGGCCCTTCTGAACCCTCAGGAATTCCGCACGACGCTTCAGCCGTTCCATGACGGCCAGGCCGCGATCAGGCCGAAAGGCGCTTGCGACCGCGCGAACGACGGGCGGCGATCACCTTCTGGCCGCCGACGGTTGCCATGCGGGAACGAAAACCATGCCGGCGCTTGCGCACGAGCTTGCTGGGTTGATAGGTCCGCTTCACGGGTCTGCTCCGAAATACAAATGACGTGTCCCACCTCTCCTGAACAGCGAAGCCGCGCGTTGGCGCGCTGGCGTCGTCATTCCGGATGGGGAATTGGCGGGGTCTATGGGCGAGCCCGCCACAAAAGTCAACGCGCACCCGCGCCGCCGACGCATGCAGTTCAGGACAGGCTGGCTCTGCGCTTGACGCAGGTGTGTATCGCCTGTGATCTCGCAAGCGCGCAATGCCGGCACGCAAAGGAACGATATTGGACCAGCCTGCTCCGCGATTTTCCCTGAAGCGCTGGCTGCCGCTGGCTGTTCTTGCGGCGTTGGCGGCTGTCGTATTCCTGACCGGTGCCCATCGCGCCCTGTCACTCGAAGCTTTCCTGACGCACAAGGCAACGCTCGAGAGCCATGTCAGGGACAATCTGCTGCCCGCGCTCCTGGCCTACATGGCGGTCTATATCGCCGTGGTTGCGCTCTCGCTCCCCGGCGCGCTGATTATGACGGTGATTGGCGGCATCCTCTTCAAGTTCTGGCTGGGGCTTGCGGCGACGGTGATCGCCGCGACCATCGGCGCGACCTTGGTTTTCCTCATCGCGCGCTCGTCACTTGGCGAAGCGCTGCGTGCACGGGCGGGGGACGGCGTGCAGCGGATGGCCGCCCGGCTCAAGCAGGATGCGGCCTCCTATCTCCTGTTCCTGCGGCTGGTTCCGATTTTTCCCTTCGCGCTCGTCAATCTTGCGCCGGCCATCGTCGGTGTACCGCTCGCCACCTATGTCTGGACGACCTTCGTCGGCATCCTGCCCGGCTCCGCCGCCTTCACCCTGGCGGCGACGGGTCTTGACGGCGTGCTTGCAGAACAGGGGGCGATGCTGGCGGCCTGTCGCGCGGCCGGGAAAGCGGACTGTCGGGCGACGCTCGATTTTTCAACCCTCGTCAGCCCCCATCTGCTTGTTGCGTTTGCGGCACTTGGGGCCGTAGCGCTGATCCCGGTTGTGGCGCGGCGATTTCTGGCTAAACCCGGTCAATGAACCGGCTTGAATCACCAGGGGAACACGCTTGAGCCAATCGATCACCACCGACCTCTGCGTCATCGGCGCTGGCTCCGGCGGCCTTTCCGTCGCGGCAGCCGCCGCCCTGATGCAGGTGCCTGTCGTGCTGATCGAGAAGCACAGGATGGGCGGCGATTGCCTCAACGTCGGCTGCGTGCCTTCGAAGGCTCTGATCGCGGCGGGCAAGCAGGCCGCCATGATGCGCCGCGCGCCCGACTTCGGCTTCCAGCCTGTGGAAGCGAAGCCCGCCTTTAACCGGGTGATGGCCCATGTCCGCGCGGTCATCGACGAGATCGCGCCCAACGACAGCGTGGCGCGCTTCCGTGCGCTGGGCGTCAACGTGATCGAGGGCGAGGCGCGCTTTGCCGATGCCCGCTCGGTCATGGTCGGCGAGACGCGCGTGACTGCGAGACGCTTCATCATCGCCACCGGCTCGCGCCCGGCGGTTCCGCCAATCCCCGGGTTGGACAAGGTGCCGTTTCTCACCAACGAAACCGTGTTCGATCTCGCTCGCAGGCCAGCGAAGCTCGCGGTCATCGGTGCTGGCCCCATCGGCATCGAGATGGCGCACGCGCTTGCCCGGCTCGGCGCCGAGGTTACCGTGATCGCGCCTTTCATGCTTGGCCGCGAGGACCCGGAAGCGGTGCGGACCGTCCGTCACGCGCTCGAGCAGGATGGCGTTCGCTTCCGCATCGGCCACGACATCGCGCGCATCTCAGGCGAGGGAGAGAAGCTTCAGGTTCACCTGAGCGCCGGGGCTCCAGAAACGCTCGACTGCACCCACATCCTCGTCGCCACCGGCCGAAAGCCTGGTGTGGAAGGCCTCGATCTGGACAAGGCCGGGATCCGCATGGGCGACGCGGGCATCGCCGTTGACCAGAAGATGCTGACCAGCAACCGCCGCATCTACGCCATCGGCGATGTGGTTGGCCCACCCCAATTCACCCATCGCGCCAATTACCATGCCGGCCTCGTCATCCGCCATGCGCTCTTCCGCATGCCGGTCAAGGCCAGTGACGCGCTCATGCCGCGCGTCACCTACACGGACCCGGAGGTCGCGGCTGTTGGCATGGGCGAGGCGGACGCGTTGCAATCCGGGCGTGGCGTCCGCATCCTGCGCTGGCCACTGAGCGAGAACGACCGCGCCCAGGCCGAACGGCGAACGGAGGGCTTCGTCAAGGCCTTCGTCGACCGCAAGGGCTTCATCCTCGGTGTGGTCATCGTTGGCCACAATGCCGGCGAATTGCTGACGCCATGGACGCTGGCCATGCGCAACCGGCTGAAAGTGACAGCGCTGACCGACATCGTCTTCCCGTACCCAACCATGTCGGAAGCGACGAAGCGCGCGGCTACGGCTTTTCTGCTGCCGCAGCTGCGCCGCCCTGCCTTGCAGCGCCTGCTCAAGTTCATGCGCTGGTTCGGCTGAAACATGGCTGGCGGCAATGGCAATGGCTGGCGCGGAAGCTTCGGTCTCTCCTCGCGGCTGCTGGCGCTGACCATCGTCTTCGTGCTGCTGGCCGAAGTGCTGATCTTCGTTCCGTCCATTGCCAACTTCCGCCGCAACTGGCTGAGTGACCGGCTCGCCGCCGCGCGCATCGCGGCGCTCGTGCTGGAGGCGGCACCCGAAGAGGCGCTGCCCGAAACGCTGGTGAAGGATCTGCTGATGAGCGTCGGCGCGGAATCGATCGCGCTGCGCATCAAGGGCACGCGCAGGCTCCTGGCGGTGAACGAGGCCCCGCCCATGGTCTCCAGCATGACCGACCTGCGCCGCATGGACCCGGCAGGCAGCGTGATGGAAAGCTTCGCCACCTTGTTTTCAAACGGCGAGCGCGCCATCGGCGTGATTGGCCCCGCAGCGATGGACGGCGATTTCGTCGAGATCGTGCTGCGCGAAAAGCCATTGCGCGACGCGATGCTGGCTTTCACCCGCAATATTCTGGCGCTCTCGCTGTTCATCTCGGCGCTGACGGCGGCGCTGGTGTTCCTCACCCTTCGCCGGTTGATCGTCAGGCCGGTGCAGGAGCTGACGGCGAGCATCATGCGCTTTGCGGACAAGCCCGAGGACGAGACAAGAATGATCCGCCCGTCAGGCCGCAGCGACGAGATTGGCGCGGCGGAGGCCGCCGTGGCCGGCATGCAGCGGACGATCACGAAACAGCTGAAGCAGAAGGAGCGGCTGGCCGCGCTCGGCCTCGCTGTGAGCAAGATCAACCATGACCTGAGGAACATGCTGTCCACCGCACAACTGATCTCCGACCGGCTGGGCGAAGTGATGGATCCGACAGTACAGCGCTTCGCCCCCAAGCTGATCCAGACACTCGACCGCGCCATCAGCTTCTGCCAGTCGACGCTTGCCTACGGGCGGGCCGACGAGCGGCCGCCCAGCATCCACCCCGTCGCGCTCGCCCCATTGCTCGAGGAAGCGCGCGAGCTGGTCGGGCTGTTCGACGGGCATCCGATCCAGTGGGACAACCGCGTGGCAGCAGGCGTCTCGGTCGAAGCCGATCCGGAACACCTGTTGAGGATTGTCATGAACCTTGCGCGCAACGCCGTGCAGGCCATGGAGGCCGAAGCGCCGTTGGCGGGTGCGCGTCATTCCCTCACGATTGCGGCATCGGAACGGCCTGGCGGATGGGAGATCGACATTTCCGACACCGGGCCTGGCTTGCCACTGGCGATCCGCGAGCGGCTCTTCGACGCATTCCACGGCTCCTCGCGGCCGGGGGGAACGGGCCTTGGCCTCGCGATCGCTGC
>JBOFUS010000364.1:0-1648 GCA_051652685.1 Beijerinckiaceae bacterium | reverse complement strand
GGGAATCAGATGCGCTGAACGAAGCAGGTGATTCCGGACTTCTTCAGGGCGCCGCAGGCGGCATTGGCGTTCTTGCCGTCTTCGAAGCCGCCGAAGCGGGCGCGGAACAAGGTGGCGTCGCCCTTCTGGACCTTTTCAGTGAAAGCGCTGGCATCGGCGAGCGCCATGCGGTTCCTGGCTTTGGCGTTGTCGAGGATGGCGCGGGCCTTCATCTCGGTGTCGCTTGCGCCGATCTGCACCACAAAGCCTGTGCGAGCGGCCAGGGCAGCAGCGGCCGAGGCGGCTGTTGCAGGCTTTGAGGCGGAGGCTGTGGTCACCGGGTCAACCTGCGCAACAACCGCCTGACGCTGCGGCTGCACGGGCTTTGCGGCAACAAGCGGGGTCGTGGGCGGGTTCGCGACGGTGCTTGCCTGACCCTGCGGACCACTGATCCAGCGAAGCTGCGGACCGGGTTGGCGGGCTGGCTGCGCGGCGAAGGCCGCGACCGGCGTGGTGACAACGGGTTCAGCCTTCGCGGCAGCGGCGGCCACGACTGCGCGCGGTTGCGGTGCGGCCTTTGCCGGCTCCACCTTTGCAAGGACGGGCTCCGGCCTGGGCTCAGGCGCACGTGTGGCGGCAGCCACGCGCACGGGCTCTTCGGTCACACGGTTTTCAGGAACGCGGGCCTCTGCGATCAGCGGGGCAATGCGGGCACCGGCGTAGGCGCGCGGCAGATGATCTTCCACCAGCGACGCCATCTGGGCGTCCCGTACACGGCCCGAACGGCCACCCAGCACCACGGCCATCAGATGGCGGTTGCCATCGCGCGCCGACGTCAGGAGATTGAAGCCCGAGGCGCGGGTGTAGCCGGTCTTGATGCCATCCACCCCGTCAATACGGCCCAGAAGGCGGTTGTGGTTGCGGTAGTTGCGGCCGGCAAACTCGAAGTTGCGGGTCTGGAAATAGCGCCAGTACTTCGGGAAGCGCTCGTGGATGGCGCGGCCAAGGATGGTGAGGTCGCGCGCCGTGGTCACCTGCTCCGGGTTGGGCAGGCCGGACGCATTCTTGAAGGTCGTGCGGCTCATGCCCAGCGACCGCGCCTTGCGTGTCATCTGTTCTGCGAAGGTCTCCTGATCGCCGCCGATGGCTTCGGCCACGACCACTGCGACGTCATTCGCCGATTTGGTCACGAGAGCCTTGATGGCGTCCTCGACCTCAATGGTTTCGCCCGGATCGAAGCCAATCTTGGAAGGTGCCTGACGAGCGGCGAAGGCCGATACCTTCAGCGGCGTCTCGAGGGAGAAGCGCCCGCGTTCGATCTGCTCGAACAGCATGTAGAGCGTCATCACCTTGGTGACGGAGGCGGGAAAGCGGGGTGCGTCGGCGTTGACCGCCTGCAGCGTCTTCCCGGAGTTTACATCAATGACGATGGAGGCATAGGGCGGGGCATAGCCGCCGCGGCGCTTTCGCGCTTCTGCCTCAGATGTCATGCCCGCAAGGGCTGCTGCCCCCGCGACAACCACGGCCACAGCCGTAACGAGGGAACGGCGAAGATCGAACGCACGCATGACGCAACCCTGTGACGCAACGCTTGACACATGTTCCGACGGAGCAACTGCTGTCACCGGAACGACACAACTGCTGAGGCTATGCCAGCGGGGTTAGCGGA
>JBOFUS010000363.1:0-3831 GCA_051652685.1 Beijerinckiaceae bacterium | reverse complement strand
TGGTCGAGCTGCGCCGCCAGCGGTCGCGCAAAAGCATCTGTGCCACCACCTGCGGGGAACGGATTCAGGAAAATGATCTGGCGGCTCGGCCAACTGCTTTGCGCGCCGGCACCGCCGGCTGAAAGAAGCGCTGCGGCCGCCCCGCTGGCCAAAGTGGAAAGCACCGCGCGGCGCGATGCGCCAACGTCGTCAAGTCTCATCAATGTCTCCTCCGATGGGCGGCTGTTGCGCCCTTGATCGCGAAACTGGCAGGAATGAAGCCGGCAAGCAAGCTGATGCATCGCGGACGTCAACGAACAGAGGATCGCCTCGGCGATTGACACAGAGCAGCGAATTTCGCTTAGCCGGAAGGGCAAGGAAAACGACCATGAGCACGCGCAAAGAAAACCATCTCTTCGCCGCGATTCGCGCGCGCATGCCCGCCTCAGGGCAGCTTTTCGCGACGATGCCCGATGGCCGCTTCTATCGCTACGCAGACGTATGCGAAACGTCGGCGCGCTTCGCCAACGCGCTTGTCGCGCTGGGCGTGAAGCCCGGTGACCGCGTCGCGGTTCAGGTCGAAAAGAGCATCGAGGCGTTGATGCTGTATCTTGGCTGCGTCCGCGCAGGAGCCGTCTTTCTGCCGCTCAACACCGCCTACACGCCAGCCGAGATCGCCTATTTTCTGGAGGATGCCGAACCACGCGTGTTCGTCTGTGATCCGGCCAAGGCTGATGCCCTGCAGCCAGCGGCTGCAAGGGCCGGCGCGCGGCTCGAAACGCTGGGGGTCTGGACAAGCCCCGATGTGTCTGCCGGTACTCTTTCCGACAGGGGTCTCGCGGCCTCCACTGATTTCGCCGATGTGTCTCGCGCAGCCGGTGATCTGGCGGCGATTCTCTACACCTCAGGCACCACTGGCCGCTCCAAGGGCGCGATGCTCAGCCACGACAATCTGCTGTCGAATGCAGACACGCTGGTGAAGCACTGGCGTTTCACGGCGAATGACGTTTTGCTGCACGCGCTGCCGATCTTCCACACCCACGGGCTGTTCGTTGCAACGAATGTCGTCCTGCTGTCGGGCGCATCGATGCAGTTCCTGCCGAAGTTCGATGCCAACGAGGTTTTTCGACTGTTGCCCCGTGCCACCACGATGATGGGTGTGCCGACCTTCTATGTGCGTATGCTCGACGATGCGCGGCTTTCACGCGAAGCAACGGCGCATATGCGCCTCTTCATCTCCGGCTCCGCGCCGCTGCTCGCCGACACGCACCGCGATTTCGAAGCGCGCACCGGTCACGCGATCCTTGAGCGCTACGGTATGACCGAGACCAACATGAACACATCCAACCCCTACGACGGCGCGCGTATTCCCGGCACAGTGGGCTTGCCGCTGCCGGGCGTTTCATTGCGCGTGACGGAGCCGGACACGGGCCGGACGCTGGGCGAGGGCGAGATCGGCATGATCGAGGTCAAGGGTCCGAACGTCTTCACGGGCTACTGGCGCAACCCGGAGAAGACGGCGGCCGAGTTCCGGGCGGATGGCTTCTTCATCACCGGCGATCTCGGCAAGATCGACGAGCGGGGCTATATCCATATTGTTGGACGCGGCAAGGATCTCATCATCACCGGCGGCTACAACGTCTATCCGAAGGAAGTGGAGACCGAGCTTGATGCGATGGCCGGTGTGGTCGAGAGCGCGGTGATCGGCCTGCCGCATCGGGATTTCGGCGAAGGCGTCACGGCTGTCGTGGTAGCCAAGCCAGGGGTGGCGCTCGATCCGGCCGCGATGGCGGCAGCGCTTGAAGAGCGGCTCGCCCGTTTCAAATGCCCGAAGCGGATCATTTTGGTAGACGATCTGCCGCGCAATGCGATGGGCAAGGTGCAAAAAAACGTTCTGCGAGAAGTTTACGCGAATATTTACGGCTGATTCAGCGCGCTGTCCCTTTCTGACGCAAATCTTTGCAATTCCACGCCCGAAAGCCGCATTCTTTACCGGCCATTAACCTCGTTTCCCCAAGGTTGGCACGTCGATCGACGTCAGTAGAAATGCCAATTCGGATGATCGCCCGAAGCGGCGGGCAATCCGGGGGCAGTGATGGCCATAGCCAGGCGTATGTCGCGCGAGGACGCTTCGTTGAAGCCTGCTGAAACCGTGGGTCCGGCGATGTCGCTGAGCGAACAGATTGCGGCCACGCCATCCGGCGGCAACGTCGTGACACTGCGCCCGCGTGGCGATCTCTATGAAAACGACGAAATCCTCTCCATCGAAAGCCGGGCGCTGTCCTATCTGCGCGCTGGCGTCCCTATCCATCTGCGCGGGCCTGCCGGCACCGGCAAGACCACGCTCGCCATCCAGATTGCAGCACGGCTCGACCGGCCCGCGATCCTGCTGACCGGTGATGGCTGGCTGACGGCCGGCAATCTCGTGGGGCGCGAGACGGGCGAGAAAACGAGGCAGGTCGTCGATCGTTTTGTGCACAGTGTCCGCAAGGTGCAGAAGGAAACCAGCAAGGTCTGGTCCGACGATGTGCTGACTGAGGCGATCTCCGGCGGTTACACGCTCGTTTACGACGAATTCACCCGCTCGCCGCCGTCTGCCAATAACCCGCTGCTGTCGGCGCTGGAAGAGCGGATGCTCATCCTCCAGGCGGGCGCTGGCCGCGAGCGCTACGTCAAGGCGCATCCGGAGTTCCGCGCGATCTTTACCTCCAACCCGGAGGATTATGCCGGTGTCAGCGCGCCGCAGGATGCGCTGATCGACCGCATGATCACCTTCGATCTGACCAACCACGACCGCGACACGGAAGTGGGCATCGTGTCGATGCGCGCCGGGCTCGACACCCTGCGTGCCGGTCCAATTGTGGACATTGTGCGCCGCGTCCGGGCATCCGGCCTCGTGACGCAGGCCCCGTCGCTGCGCAGTGCCATCATGATCGCAAAGGTGGCTTCGGCGGAGGGGCTGGAGATCTCGGCCTCGGCCAATGCCTTCGTGCAACTCTGCTTCGACGTGCTCGAATCGAAGGCCCCGACAGGTGCAGCCGCCGCCGACCAGCGTCAGCGCTTTGTTGGCGCGCTGACGGAAGCCATCGCTGCGTCCTGTCCTGTTGCGGCCAAGCCCCGCAAGACCAAGGGAGAGGCCGCATGAGGCCGCAACTGCGCCGTTCCCCGCCCAAACGCCAGGGCCTGATCCGCCGCCCGGTGCAGACACGCATGGATGCGTCGGCCGAACTTGTCCGGCTGGAGTATGAGCGCGACAAGCTCACCCGCCAGATGACTGAATTCAAGGAGCGGTATGCCCGCGTCGAGGCCGAGCTCGATATTGTAGCGAAACGTGCCGCCTGGCTGCACGCCTATCTCGACGAAGCGACGCTTTCGCCGCCTGCCACAATGCAGGAGACGATTGCGGTCACCGTCAATGTTCCCGTTCCCGCCTCTGCCCGCCGCCGCACGGCCACCAGGAAAGCTGTCTCCGCATGAAAGCCGCAACCGCTCAAACCGCAGCCGCACCTGTCGCTGCCGGCCAACCGCTGACCACGCTCAGGATCACGCTGATCGCGAAGCAGGCGGTCGAGGCGATCACCGGCTTCAAGTCTGATGCCGTCAGCCGCTGCGAGAAGAAAGACACCGGCTGGCGCGCCGTCGTGGACGTTCTCGAATCGAAGGCCCGTGTCGGCGACAATGACCTGATCTCGACCTACGAGCTGGAAATGGACGTCGACGGCGAGGTCACCGGCTACAAGCGACTTCGCCGCTACTACCGCACTGATCGCAACGCGGTGGACGCAGCGTGATCGGTCACTGGGGCAACCGCTGATGCAACAGGCACCCCGCGGTATCGAGAGCCCCCTCCGG
>JBOFUS010000362.1:0-1339 GCA_051652685.1 Beijerinckiaceae bacterium | reverse complement strand
ATGAAGCGCAAAATGCGCAAGCCGGCCATCAAGGCCGGCTTCGTGGATGACCATGGCCCGGGCACGCACGGCCTTGGCTGACAGCAGGGCGCGGGCGAGATCCAGGTCAGTCGACATGCAAAGGACAGTGGCGCAAGCCCGGTCGTCCGGTCAACCGGCGAAAGGCAGCACTCAGCCCAGATCTTCCGCCTCACCTGTGGCCACCTCGCCGGCGCGGGGACGGCGGCGACGGCGAGGACGCACGCGGCTCTCACCTTCCGCAACGTCACCGTCAGCGATCACCGGCTCGTCGTTGGCGACGATGACCCTTGGAACAGGCGCAGTGATAAACGCGGGAAGGCCGGGTTGCTCGATTTCAGCCTGATCGCGCGGGGGTGCATCGCCACGTGGTTCGATGGTGCGTGGTTCGATGGGCCGTGGTTCAAAGCTGCGCGGTTCATTCGAGCGAGACTCCGCGTTGCGGTAGTCTGCTGGACCGCGCGGCTCGCCCGGCGGGCGCTCGCCACGGTCGCGGCCAAAGCGGCGGGGAGCGCGATCCTCATAAGCGCGGCGCTGGCCCTGCGGGCGCTCGCCGCGTGGCTGGCCAGCCTGTTGCTGGCCGCCCTGTTGGTAAGGTGCAGGTGCGCCCTCTGGCTGTGGCATGCTTTCGATAGGCGGCTGATCGCCGCCCTCATAGCCGCCTGGACCATAGGCCTGGCCACCGTAGTTGCCGTTTCCATTGCCATTCACGCCCGGTTGCGCACCTGGCTGGAAGGACTGCGGCGTGCGGAAGGTGAACCGGTCCATGCCCGCGACCTCGAACTCGTCCTCGTCATCCTGCTCGTCGCTGGCGGGCGTGGCGACGCCAATCGACTGATTGTAGGCCTGCTGCTGAAGCGCCATGGCGGCAGCAATGATGCGATAATAGTGTTCGGCGTGCTGGAGGTAACCTTCAGCCATCACGGTGTCGCCGGCGGAGTGGGCGTCGCGGGCGAGCTGCACATACTTCTCGGCAATATGCTGGGGCGTGCCGCGGACTTTTACATCAGGGCCGTTTGATTCATAGGAACGTGTGAGCGGATTGGGCCCACGCCGGTTGCCGCCACGGCCGCCGCGCATCCGATTCTTCTGTCCGGGTCTCATTCATGATCCTTGTTCAGGCCGATCCTGGTCGGCCATGAGCCCATGCCGGCTATGGGCCGGCGATCCATTTGTCCCCGCTAGTTCCGGAAGGGCGCGTCAAAGAGCCGGCGCATCGCGCCTCGGCATCACAAGCTGCTGAGTTCCAGAGAAAGTTTCCACCGAGCGTAAGAGGTTGGGGAAAGACTTGCGGGGGGTGAAACCAACACCCGCGATCTGG
>JBOFUS010000361.1:0-2062 GCA_051652685.1 Beijerinckiaceae bacterium | reverse complement strand
TCGATCTCAAGCCGAAGCCGTGAGTGCAAGCTTCAACCGGCGTGCGCTGCTGGGCGGTGCCGGCAGCATTCTAGCCTCGCCAGCATTTGCCCAGCAAACACGGCCAGACCCGCTCGCCCGTCGTTTCGGCGGCCCCTTTACCCTGACTGACCACGATGGCCGGCGGGTGACGGACAAGACCTATGCCGGACGCTTCATGCTGGTCTATTTCGGTTTCACGCGCTGCGTAGACGCCTGCCCTGTCGATCTGCCCCATCTCGCTGCTGCCCTCGACAAGATCGCGCCGCTTGATTCGGAGATCGCGCCGCTCTTTGTCACGGTCGATTCCGATGATACGCCGGCGATGATGAAGTCCTATTGCGAGGCGCTGCATCCGCGCCTGATCGGCCTGACGGGAAACGACGCGGAGCTTGCCGCCGTCGCGCGCGCCTACCGGGTTCATCGGTACCGGGTCGAAATGCGCTCTGATATCCACGGGCCGCGCGGAATCGTCCTGCCCCCGCCGCACAACCGGCTGGCGCATGGCGAGAAGCTGCATACACCGGGCCAGCGCTACACCATCGACCACGGGACGCTGACCTACCTGATGGATCGCAACGGCGCTTTCCTGACGCTGCTGCCCCATGCGTCCGGCAGCGAACGCATTGCGGAAATCCTGCGCAAATACGTCAGGGCCTGAGCGCCGGCGCTTTACGCGCGGGGTGTTTGGGGGGCATCTTGGCAAAGAACCAGCCGGAACCGCCATGACCAGACGCCCACGCCTCCTGCTTGCCATGCTGAAGCACGAAACAAACACCTTCTCGCCCGTCGTTACCGATCTCCAGCGATTCCGCGACTGGGGCCTGCATGAGGACGAGGCGGTGGTGAGGGCTTATCGCGGCACCAACCACCCGATTGCGGCCTATATCGATCTCGCCGATGAGCTCGGGGCCGAGATCGTCTCGCCCGTCGCGGCCGAGGCGATGCCATCGGGCTTTGTCGAGCCGGAAGCCTATGCCTGGCTCACAGGGCGCATCCTCGATGCTGCACGCGATCATGGCCCGTTCGATGCCATCCTGCTTGATCTGCATGGCGCGATGGTGCCGCGCGGCATGGTCGATGGCGAGGGACCGCTGCTGGCGAAGTTGCGCGAAATCGCACCGAAAACACCCATCGGCGTCACCTTCGACATGCACGGCAACATGACCGAGGAGACGATGGCCAGCGCTGACGTCGTGCTCTGCTACAAGAGCTATCCTCACACCGACATGGCGGCGACCGGCAGGACCTGCGCCGGGATCATCCGGAAGATGCTGAAGGGCGATGTGAAGCCAGTCATCTCATGGGGGCAGGCGGGTATCCTCGCCCAGACGCTGCGCATGGGCACAGCCGATGAGCCGATGAAAACGGCACAGGCGATGACGCGCGCGGCGGAGAAACAGCCTGGCATTCTCGCTGCTTCGGTCTTCGGCGGCTTTCCGATGGCGGATATCCCCGACGCCGGCCTTTCGGTTGTCGTGGTGGCCGACGGCGATCAGGCTGCGGCAGATGCGGCACGCGATGAAATCCTCGCCTTCTGCCAATGC
Organism: Beijerinckiaceae bacterium; assembly: GCA_051652685.1. GTDB lineage: Bacteria > Pseudomonadota > Alphaproteobacteria > Rhizobiales > Beijerinckiaceae > JADCCX01. Next base: position 497 of record JBOFUS010000361.1, on the reverse strand, counting down.
GAGAAGGCCGGGTGGATCTACCGCCACGAGGACCTGACCCGGGCCGTGACCCGCGCGGCGGGCATGAACGATTTCCCTGTCATCCTGCTCGACCACGCCGACAACGTGGGCTCAGGCGGCACATCCGACACCATGATGGTGATCCGCGAGGCGCTGCGCCAGAATCTGCAGGACGTGGCGATGGCAGCGGTGTTCGATCCGGAGGCCGTGCGCCTGATGGCCGCTGCCGGCGTGGGAGCCACCCTGACGCTTCCGCTCGGCGGCAAGACCGACATGCCGTCCATTGGCGAGAAGGGCGAGCCGCTGATGCTGACCGGAAAGGTGAAGCGCCTTTCCGACGGCGAATGGATCGTGCGTGGTCCGATGTATACGGGCTCGCGCGTCACAAGCGGCCCGACAGCCGTTTTCGAGACCGGCGGCATGCAGATCGTGGTCACCAGCCTGCACCACGAGCCATGGGACGCCGGCATCTTCACCCATATCGGCATCGACCCGGC
>JBOFUS010000360.1:0-2703 GCA_051652685.1 Beijerinckiaceae bacterium | reverse complement strand
CTGAGCTTGTCGAAGGGTCGGGTCCGAACGCACCAGAACCTTCAGAATTCCTGGCCATTCGACAGGCTCAGGGTGAGGAAATCTGATGATCATCGCGCCCTTCAGCGTGGAATCGCCTGCGGCTCCAGCACGATCTCGCGGTCATTCGGCCAGCGCATGCGGAAGCCGACACGGATTTCGCGCTCTTCGCCCGGCTTGTAGTCGTAGGTCCAGGCCATGACGCCGCGCCGGTCCTTGACGTTGCGCTCGGTGGGCGGCGTCGTGGTGTTCAGCATCTCGACGGTGATGGCGCTGTTCTCGGCAAACGGCGTCTGGTCCAGCACGGTGATCTTCATGGGCCGGTCGTGAAGGTTCTTCACCACCGTGCGGAACTCGCGCAGATCGCCGCGCTGTCCCTGCAGCCAGCTTGCCTCCGTTTCGCGGCGGCGCAGCGGAACACGCGTGACCTTCACGCGGTCATCCACGCCGAAGCCGAGTTCAACGTTATCCCCCGGCGCGGTCTGCGCCACGCGCGACTGACCGACGAAGACACCATCGCGCGTCAGCGACACCTCACCGGCAAGCAGCGGCGCGTCTTCCTCATGGGCAAAGCGCGCTTCGAGATAGGCCTTGGGATCGAGGCCGGGCACGGTTTTGACCTGAAGCGCTGGCGTCAGCTCGCGCGCATTGAGGCGCAGCGTGCGCATGCTGCCGTCGGCGCTCACGCTGACGCGGCCGGGCAGCGTGTACTGCGCAGCAAAGGCAGAGGCCTCCAGCGTTGCCTGCTGCTGGGCGACGGGCGCGGGTGGCGGGGCCGCAGCGGCTTCGGCTGATTTCGCGGAATCGAAGGCCCCCTGAACCCGGCCACTTCGGGCCATCCCCGGAGCGGGCGCAACCGCTGGTGCCATCTGCATCACCACCGGCGGCTCGTTGAAGGCCACGCGCACGGGTGGAAGCTCGGGAGCCTGCGCGCCACCCCGCGCCTGCGCTGTCGAGACCGACAGCGTTACATCGCTCCAGTCCTCGCCCGTGCGCTGCGAGACGATGGCCCGGCGGATAAGGCTGAGCCTGGGCTCGACGCCCTTGCCGTTGGTGGCAAGTGCTGCATCATAAGCGGGCCGCCATGTCGCGCCCGAGACCTGATAGGACAGCAGCAACCGCACTTTCGCGCCGCCAGCACCCGCCTCGACGCTGACATTTGCGGCGCGCGTCACCCCGGCACGCAGGCCCGGCGCGCCCTGCCGGCTGATGGCTGCCACCTCCTCGTCGATGGTGCGCAGCGCGCCTTGCGCTGCCACAAGTTCCTCGGCCACGCCGCGCAAGCCTGCACCAACCGAATTCCAGGCCTTCGCCCAATCCGCCGGATCGACCGGCTTCTCCTTGCCACCAAGGATGGCCGGAGCCTGCTGGCCGATGGCTATGATCATGGCCTGCTTGGCCGTGATGGCGTTGATATCGGCCTGTTTCTTCAGCCGCTCGTTCTGCAAGGTCCGCAGCCGCTGCGCCACCTCGCCCGCTGGCTCCTGCACGCCCTGCAGCGGCTGCGTGCGCAGCTCTACCGAACCAATCTGCAACTCGCCGGTCGCCTGCCCCTCGATACGAAGCGACGCCGGATCGAGCGCCTGAGGCAGACCGGAGACGACCAGGATATGCTGACCAGCCGGCACATCCATCTCGATCACGCGGGTAACGGTGGCGAGGCCCGGATAGATCACCACGCCGTCGATGCGGGAGGCGGCAGGGATTTCAGCCGCAATAAGCGGCGAGACGCCGGCGAGGAGCGCGGCGGCGATAAGGCGAAGCATAGTGTCTCCCGGAGAATGTGTCAGCGAATGCTAACCTGCTTTGCCCACACGGGAAATGCGGAGAATTCACGGCGAAGACCAGTGCATTCGCGCCGCCTTTTCGCCCGCGATCTTAACGCCCCGTCAACCATAAACCCGGCAAGAACTGCCTAGCGGGTTGATGGCTTTCGCCGCGACCCCGCTGGGGCAAGGGCCAAGGGCTGACAATGACCGACGTGACGGCGGGACAAGGCGCGCGAGGCGCAGGCGGGTTAAGTCCGCAGTGGCTGATCGAGCAGCTGAAGCGCGGCGACATCGCGCTTGCCGTTGGCGTGCTGGCAATCCTTGCGATCCTGATCGTGCCGCTGCCGCCGATCCTGCTCGATCTGTTTCTGGCGGTCTCGATCATCCTGTCGGTGCTGATCCTGATGGTGTCGCTGTTCATCGCGACCCCGCTGGAGTTCACGATCTTTCCGACGATCCTGCTGATCGCCACCATGCTGCGGCTGGCGCTGAACCTTGCCTCCACCCGCCTCATCCTCGCCAATGGCCATACCGGACCCGGTGCAGCCGGCCATGTGATCGAGGCCTTCGGCCAGTTCGTCATGGGCGGCAACTTTGTCATCGGCATCATCGTCTTCGCCATCCTGCTGATCGTGAACTTCATCGTCATCACCAAGGGTTCCGGCCGCATCGCAGAGGTCGCGGCACGCTTCACCCTTGACGCGATGCCCGGCAAGCAGATGGCCATCGACGCCGATCTCAACACCGGCCTGATCGACCAGGACCAGGCCAAGGCCCGGCGCAAGGCGCTGGAGGACGAGGCGTCCTTCTTCGGTGCCATGGACGGTGCCTCCAAGTTCGTGCGCGGCGACGCCATTGCCGGCCTGCTGATCACCTTCATCAACGTGATCGGCGGAATTCTCATCGGCGTGATGCA
>JBOFUS010000359.1:0-2217 GCA_051652685.1 Beijerinckiaceae bacterium | reverse complement strand
ACGCCGCCCGCAACCGGGATCAGCGAGCCACCAACCGCATGGCTGACAGCCGCCACGAAATGCGGCCGCTCCGCCGCCATCTTGGCGATGGCCCGCGAGGACACGCCGAGCGCCACTGCGCCATCGGCCTTGCCGCGCGCGATCTTCTCGCGCTTCAGGCTGGAGCCATCCTCGGCGGCGAAGGCGACCAGCGCGCCGCGTCCGTCAATGACGGCGACCACGAGCGGCTTCATGGACTTCTCGCGTGCGGTGTCGAGCGCGGTCTTGACGATCTTCTGGGCGACCTTGAGCTTGAGCATTGAATTCGTTTCCTCGTATGGATGACGGGGAGCGCTCTAGCGTGGCCTTCGCCTGGCGCATACCCCCGATGTCGCTCACGGGGAATTCAGGGATTGCCCGCTTGGCCGCGCTTGCGCCACGAACTACAAGGATACAGAGCCGAACTGGATCGGTAACCACCGGATACATCGCATGGCCCAAGCACTTTCCCGCCGTCTCTTTCTCCTGACGACCGCCGCAGCGCTTTGCGCGCCGGCAATCGCCCTGGCGCAGGGGCCTTCGCCCGCCGCATATTCGGCCGAGGAACTCGCCGTGGCCGGCAGCCTTGGCGACAAAGCTCTTGGCGATCCGAAAGCCACGGTGGTGATCTACGAGTACGCCTCGCTCACCTGCGGTGCCTGCGCGGCGTTCCATGCCGATGGCTACAAGTTCCTCAAGGAGAAATACATCGACACGGGCAAGGTGCGCTTCGTCATGCGCGAGTTCCCGCTGGATCCTCTGGCGACGGCAGGTTTCATGCTGGCGCGTTGCGCGCCTGAAAGCCGGTACCAGCCCCTCGTTGACCTGCTTTTCGCGCAACAGCGGACCTGGGCGTTTTCGCAAAAGCCGCTCGACGGTCTGCTTGCCATGGCGCGCCAAGCCGGTTTTTCACAGGAAAGCTTCGAGACCTGCTTGAAAGATCAGGCGATCTATGACGGCGTGAACGAGATACGCCGGCGTGGCCAGGAGAAGTTCGCGGTCGATTCGACCCCCACATTCTTCATCAATGGCAAACGTCACACCGGCGTTCTCTCGCCGAAGCAGCTTGAGGACATCATCGAGCCGCTTCTGAAAATCTGACGCGCCAGTTCCTGTCTCAGGCTCCGTCGCGCACCGGACGGATGGTTTAGACAAGCTCATTATGAAATTCGACAAGCTGCGCATCACGGGTTTCAAGACCTTCGTCGATCCGACGGAGTTCCTGATTCAGCCGGGTCTCACCGGCGTTGTCGGGCCGAACGGCTGCGGCAAGTCCAATCTTGTCGAGGCGATGCGCTGGGTCATGGGCGAGACCTCGTTCAAGTCCATGCGCGCGTCGGCCATGGATGACGTGATCTTCAACGGCTCCGGCCGTCGCCCGCCGCGGCAGATGGCGGAAGTGGCGCTGACCATCGACAATGAAAGCAGGACCGCGCCCGTCGCCTTCAACGATGTGGAGAAGCTCGATATCTCGCGCCGCATCGAGCGGGAGGAAGGCTCCACCTACCGCATCAACGGGCGCGAGGCGCGGGCGCGCGACGTTCAGCTGTTGTTTGCCGACGCCGCCACGGGCGCACGCTCGCCGGCCATGGTGCGGCAGGGGCAGATCGGCGAGATCATTGCAGCCAAGCCCCAGGCCCGCCGGCGGATTCTGGAAGACGCTGCCGGCATTGGTGGGCTCTACTCCCGCCGTCACGAAGCGGAATTGCGCCTGAAGGGGGCGGAAGAAAATCTGTTGCGGGTCGAGGACGTGCTGCGCCACATCGACCAGCAGGTGGACGGCCTGTCGAGGCAGGCGAAGCAGGCCGTGCGCTACCGCGAGATCGCGGCGCAGATCCGCAAGACCGAGGCGCTGCTGTTTCATCTGGCGGTGTTGGATGCCCGCGCCCAGGTGCTCGAATCCCAGCGCCAGTTCGATGCCGACACCCGCGCTGTCGCCGAGCGCACGCGCCTCCAGGGCGAGGCAGCGCGCGTCTTTGCTGTGGCCGAGCACGCCATCCAGCCGCTGCGCGAAGAGGAAGCCCGCCGCGCTGCCGCGCTCCAACGGCTCCAGATCGCCCGTGAGCAGATTGATGCGGAAGAGCGCCAGGCGAAACAGCGCGTCGAGGAGCTGACGCGACGCTTGGCAGAGCTCGATCGGGACCGGGACCGCGCCCGCCAGACCGTTGAAGATGCCGAACGATCCATCGCGGCGCTCAT
>JBOFUS010000358.1:0-2623 GCA_051652685.1 Beijerinckiaceae bacterium | reverse complement strand
CACGATAATGCGCGATAGCGAACTTGATCGTTTCGCGCTCGATCTCGTCGAGCTTGCGCATGTCGCCGCTGTCGTCGATCAGCTTGATGGCACTTGGATCGTTGACGGCGACCTGCACGACCTCGCGAATCACCTGTTGGCCTGAGACGGGCGCAATCTGTGCCGGCGCGCGGGGAATGCGGACATCGAAGCCATCGACCTGTGCCGCGATCTGCGGGAATTCCGCCACCGTCAGTTCGTCCCCTTCCGCCAGCACGACCGCGCGAAACAGCGCGTTCTCGAGCTGTCGCACGTTGCCGGGCCAGTCGTAGTTCTGGATGAGGGCCATCGCTTCCGACGAGATGGCGCGGATGTTGCGGCCTTCCTCAGCCGCAAAGCGCGCAAGGAACCGCCTTGCAAGATCCGGGATATCGTCGCGGCGCACGCGCAGTGGCGGGATCGAGACAGGAAAAACATTCAGCCGGTAGTAGAGGTCTTCGCGGAAGCGGCCATCCTTCACCAGCTGGATCAGGTTCTGGTTGGTCGCCGAGATGATACGGATATCGACCTTGACGGATTTGCGGCCGCCGACGGGATCGACCTCGCCTTCCTGGATGGCGCGCAACAGCTTCACCTGCGCGTCGAGCGGCAGTTCGCCCACCTCGTCGAGGAACAGCGTGCCGCCTGAAGCCTCCACGAATTTGCCGATGTGCCGGTCGCTCGCCCCGGTGAACGAGCCCTTCTCGTGGCCAAAGAGGATGCTTTCGACGAGATTGCCGGGAATCGCGCCGCAATTGACAGTGACGAAGGGTTTGCCACGCCGCTCGCCCGAGCCCTGGATAGCGCGGGCGATGACTTCCTTGCCGACACCCGACTCGCCTTCGAGCAATACGGGGATGGCCGAACGCGCCGCGCGCTCGCCGAGGCGAATCACGCGTTCCATCTCGCTGCTGCGCGTCACGAGATCGCGGAAGGTCAGCATGTTGGTGCCGCGCCGGCTGACGCGGCGAAGCTCGCCCTCCAGCGCATCGACGCGCAGCGCATTCTTCATCGAGATCTGCAGGCGCTCGGAGCCAACCGGCTTCACCACGAAGTCGGCCGCGCCTGCGCGCATCGCGGAGATCACGGTTTCAATGGAGCCATGCGCGGTCTGCACGATCACGGGCAGCGCGATATCGCGCTCGCGCAGCCGGCCGAGCACGCCCATGCCGTCAAGATCGGGCATTACCAGATCGAGAATCAGCAGGTCGATCTTTGGCTCCCCGGCCTCTACGGCCCGGATGGCCGCCTCGCCGCCATCGACGGCAATGGGGTCATAGCCGGCGCGTTTCACCATTTCGGTGAGGAGCCGGCGCTGGATCGGATCGTCGTCTGCGATGAGAATGGTGATTGGCATATGTCCAGACAGCTCAAGCGGTTGTGCCGAATTGACGCGAATCTGGGGCTCTTGGGTAAACAGGCTGTAAACGCCGTGACGATTCCAGATTATGTTCTGCATAGTACATTATTCACGCCCATTGCGGACCTTGCGCATCGTTCAGCCGTGGGGCATCCATCCGGCAAGAGAAACAGCGCTCTGGCCGGGTTCCGCATGTCCTTTCTGCCTCAGGAAATCATTCGCAAGAAGCGCGACGGCGGACGCATCAACGCGGACGAAATTGGCTTCATGGTGAAAGGTCTGACGGACAACTCCGTTACCGAGGGCCAGGTGGCGGCGCTCGCGATGGCCATTTTCTTCAACGGCATGGAGATGGACGAGCGGGTGGCGTTGACCCTGGCCATGCGCGATTCCGGCCGCGTGCTCGATTGGCGCGATCTGCCGGGTCCGGCGCTCGACAAGCACTCCACCGGCGGCGTGGGCGATACGGTGTCGCTGATGCTGGCACCCGCGGTGGCAGCTTGCGGCGGGTATGTGCCGATGATCTCGGGCCGGGGACTTGGCCACACCGGCGGCACGCTGGACAAGCTTGATTCCATTCCCGGCTATGTTTCGCAACCGGACGAAGCGCTGTTCCGCAAGGTGACGCGCGAGGTGGGCTGCGCCATCATCGGGCAGACGGCGGATCTGGCACCAGCCGACAAGCGCTTCTACGGGATCCGCGACGTTACGGCGACCGTCGAGAGCATTCCGCTGATCACGGCGTCGATCCTGTCGAAGAAGCTTTCCGCCGGGCTTCACGGGCTGGCGATGGACGTGAAGTTTGGTGCCGGCGCTTTCATGCCGACCTTCGACAAGGCCCGCGAGCTTGCCGCGAGCCTTGCGACCGTCGCTACCGGCGCAGGCTTGCCAACGACGGCGCTCCTGACGGACATGAACGAGCCGCTGGCATCCGCCGCGGGCAATGCTGTCGAGGTGCGCTATGCCATCGACTACCTGACAGGGGCGCGTCGCGAGCCTCGTATGCACGGCGTCACGGTGGCGCTTGGCGCGGAGATGCTGTTGCTCGGCAAGCTCGCAGCCACGCTTGACGAGGCCACGGCGAAGATCGAGGCGGCCATCGCGTCCGGCCGAGCGGCCGAGATCTTCGGGCGCATGGTTGCGGCACTTGGCGGGCCGTCGGATCTGATGGAAAGTCCGGACACGCATCTTGCCTCTGCGCCTGTCCTGCGCACAGTTATGTCCCCGTCAGCCGGCTTCGTATCG